>CALXAM010000009.1 GCA_944386285.1 uncultured Clostridia bacterium
GGAGCTGCTGACAAAATCAAACAGAGATAGGTATGCGTGCATTATATATAATGGCATTCTGTAAAAATTAGATTGGCAATATTCAATCAATGGTTGGATACTCTACAATTTATAAGGTTTGTAAAGTGCACCTCCGGTGAATCCCAACGGATAGCAGAAGGTCTGCCGCATGATTGGCCCATGTGGGTGAATCCAGATTACAGTCAAGTTGAGCAGGAAATCAAGGCGGATCCAAGATGGGACAAGTGGGTCAAAAGATGTATGGAATAAGCCGTTTGGTATCTAAGTAGATAGTACAAGTCAAAAGAGACCTCTTTTGTCACGGGAAAGAGAGGTCTCTTCTTGTTGTATACGAAACTGACTCCGCTTAAAAAAACGAAGTCAGTATGTTGCTTAATTTTTAATATTTCTTACTATAGAGCCCTTTAATTAGAAATCTTCTTCTTTGCTTCTTGCTTTTTACATCGATTCACATCATTGACAAACTTACAACATTTCATAAATAACAAGTATAATTAATATTGAAAATTTATTATTTTGGTGTTATAATATAAAAATAGATTTAATGTGATAAAAAAATGGTCAAATTCACAAAAAACATTACAAAAAAAGACTTGCTTTAACAAGTCTTTTCATTACACACACTGTGTAGTTGCAGAGCAACCGGGTTGAATTAATTTTTATTTGAACTCGTAGTGTAATCTCATAAGGTAGCAAACTTTGAGATTAGTTATATTATAATCCTTTAAAATTTATTTGTCAAGTATTGGGGAGGTAAATGATGAGTTACTATATTGGTCTTGATATTGGGTCAGATTCTGTGGGCTGGGCAGTGACTGATGGCGAGTATCAAGTAAAAAGGTGTAAGGGTAACGCTATGTGGGGCATCAGGCTGCTTGATGAAAGCAACACCGCCGCAGAGCGCCGTGGATTCAGAGCACAAAGGCGGAGAATTCAAAGAACAAAAGAAAGAATAGATTATCTTGAAATGCTGTTTAACGAGGAAATCTCCAAAAAGGATATTGCTTTTTTTAGGCGTCTGAGAGACAGCAATCTTTACTTGGAGGATAAAAGCGAAAGTGCTCCGGGTTGTGTTTTTAACGATTCTGATTATACAGATGTGGATTATCATAAAGAGTATCCTACAATTTATCATCTTAGGAAAGAATTGATAGAAAAACCATCCTGTCACGACGTACGACTGGTATATATAGCACTTCACCATATCATAAAGCACAGGGGTCATTTTCTGTTTGATTCTTTAACAGTTGACGATATTCAATCGTTTTCGAATGTATTTGACAATTTGTGTATGTATCTCAAAGATAATTATAATATTATAATTGAATATGAAGATATTCAATTACTTGAAACTACATTAAAGAACAGGGAATTCAGTAAAACAAAGAAAGCGAAAAAAATCTGTGCTTTATGTCGGGTTGCCAAAAGCGACAGTCAAAAAGCGGCAATTTTAAAGTCTCTTTCCGGTGCGACGGTAAAGTTCTGTGATGTATTCGACGATGATATGCTCAAAGAGGCGGAAATCACAACCTTTTCGTTTGATGGTAATTTTGATGACAAAGAGGTCGATTATCAGAATCTGCTTGGGGAAAGATTTGAACTTCTTGAAAAGCTTAAAGCAGTATATGACTGGTCTGTTTTGGCTAATATTTTAAAAGGCGGGGAAAAATATATTTCTTGTGCCAAAGTGAATACTTACGAAACACATAAATTCGATTTAAGAGAACTTAAGACCTTTGTAAAAACGAACTGTCCGGAAAAATACAGTGAGGTATTCAGAATCAGTAAAGGAAACCTCAATAACTATGTTGCTTATTCGGGATGTATTAAATCAAAAGGCGGGACAGGCGTTTTAAAGCATAAATGCAATCAGGCTGATTTTTGTGATTATTTAAAAAAGACGCTGAAAGATTACAAAAATGACGATTACGCCGAACTATTCAATAAAATTGAAAACGGCACTTTTATGCCGAAACAGATTTCCAAGGATAACGGCGTGATTCCGATGCAACTTCACCGCGTTGAGTTGGTTGCAATTCTTGATAATGCGAAAAAGTATTTAGACTTTCTGAATCATGAGGACGAAAACGGTCTTTCTGTATCTGATAAAATTATTTCTGTTTTTGATTACCGCATTCCTTACTATGTAGGTCCGTTGAATCTTCACAGTAAAAGAGCGTGGCTTTCACGGACAGACGCCAAAATATATCCGTGGAATTTTAATGATGTCGTGGATACAGATAAATCATCGGAAAATTTTATAGCCAATTTAACGAGTAAATGCACCTATCTGCCCGCGAAAGACGTGATCCCCAAAAATTCTTTGCTGTACAGCAGATACATGGTGCTTAACGAGATTAATAATCTTCGTGTAAACGGTGAAAAAATCTCAGTTGGATTAAAACAGGAAATTTATAACGAGTTGTTCCTCAAACACAAAAAAGTCACCAATAAAATGCTGTCAAATTTCTTGACCGCAAAAGGTTATCGGGATTTTGTAATAACCGGAATTGATGGTGATTTCAAGTCTACGCTCAAACCCTGTATCGAACTACGGGACTACCGGTTGTCTGAGGAAGACAAAGAGTACATCATTTTATCTTCTACGATTTTCGGTGATGAAAGGCAATTGCTTCGTAAGAGATTAACTCGGTATTTTAGCGATAAACTTACCGTGGATGAAATCAATAAAATCAGTAAGCTGAAATACAGTGGCTGGGGTGCTTTTTCAAAAGAATTTCTCACAGAAGTTAACGGCACGAATAAAAGAACAGGTGAAATGGCCAATATTATAAACGCCCTTTGGAATACCAATGATAATCTGATGACTTTGCTCGGTTCTGAATACACTTTTGCGGAAGAGTTGCAAAACGCCTTGACGTCGGACGGGGAGAAATCCATGCGTGAAGTTGTGGAAGACCTTTATGTTTCGCCAAAGGTAAAGCGCCCTGTTTATCAGGCTCTTAAAATCACAAAAGAAATTGTTAAAACGCAAAATGGCAAAACCCCTGACAAAATCTTTATAGAAATGGCAAGAGGTCCCGAAGAAAAGAAACGTACCGTTTCACGGAAGAACCGACTGGTGGAATTGTATAAAGCATGTAAAAAAGATTCCGAGGAGTTGTTTAAACAGCTTGAAAATACCAATGAAGCCGAGTTCAAGCGTGACGCGTTATATCTTTACTACACGCAGTTCGGAAAATGTATGTATACAGGCGAACCAATTTTGCTTGAAAACATCTACAACAGAAATATTTATGATATCGATCATATATTTCCACGTTCAAAGGTAAAGGATGACAGTCTCGACAACCGTGTGCTTGTTAAAAAGGAGGTCAATGAGGCAAAAGACAATAACTACCCTCTTTCTGAAGACGTGAGAAAGAGTATGTACCCGCATTGGAAATTCCTTCTTGATAAGAACTTAATCAGCCAAAAGAAGTTTGAGCGATTAATGAGAAATTACCCTCTTTCGGACAGCGAGCTTGCCGATTTCATCCAGCGTCAGATCGTTGAAACCCGTCAATCAACCAAGGCCGTGGGAGCAATCCTTTCACGGATGTATCCCGATACCGAAATCGTCTATGTAAAGGCAGCACTTGTATCAGAGTTCAGGCAGACGTATGATATGCTCAAATGCAGGGAGGTAAACGATCTTCATCACGCAAAAGACGCGTATCTCAACATCGTTGTGGGCAATGTTTACAATGAAAGATGCACACACAATAAAGCAAACTTTATCAAGGGGATTCAGACAAAGAAATACAGCCTGAACCATATGTTTGATTTTAATGTAAATAATGCCTGGGTAAGTGATAACGATCAATCGATCGGTATTGTAAAACGCATGATGAGCAAAAACAATATACTCTGTACCAGATATTCGTTTGAGAAAAAGGGTGGTTTGTTTGACCAACTCCCGCTGAAAAAGGGTGTCGGACAGGTGTCCTTGAAACAGAATTCACCCCGTAGTGATGTTCAGAAGTACGGTGGTTACGCTAAGCCTTCATCGACTTATTTTGCATATGTTGAATATGTTGCCAAAAAAGGTAAGACGATAAAGGCGTTAGTCCCTATAGATTTATATACTGCAAAGGGGTACGAGGAGAACCCGGAAAAGTATCTGTCGGAATACGTCGGTCTTTCGCAGCCGCGCGTAATTATTCCGAAAATAAAGTATGGGGTCTGCTTGTCATTTGACGGATTCAGGGCTACCCTAAGCGGGAAAACGGGAAATCAGTTAGTCTATAAATCAGGTGTTCAACTTGTACTTGGTTACAGCGCAGAAAAGTATATAAAAGAAGTTGCAAAATTTGTGGACAGCAGAACCTCCGAAATAAGTGTTTTGAGTGGGATCACAAAGGAAAAGAACTTGGAATTATACGATCTGCTTTTACAGAAGCTCACAACTACTGTTTTCAGGGTGGTGTTTTCCGGGCTTGCCGCAAAGCTTACAAATAAGCGCGATACGTTTATCTTGCTGTCAGCCGAGCAGCAGTGTGTCGTAATAAACGAAATCATTAAGGACCTTCACGCAAATGCCACAGTAGGCGATTTGTCGCTTATCGGCGAAAAAAATTCCCGTATTGTATTTACCAATAATATCTCACAAATAAGAAACATAAAATCTGTAAAGCTGATTAATCAGTCGGTCACCGGATTGTATGAGTCTGAAATAGATTTAATTTAAGAGAGGAGACTGCGGCAGTGAGCTGGCGTACAGTTTTGGTATCCAAACGGTCAAAGCTTGATTACAGCCTGGGCTATCTTGTTGTCCGGGATGTAGAGGATACCGTAAAAATACATATCAGTGAAATTTCTGTTTTAATCATTGAAAATACGGCAACTTCTGTCACGACCGCTTTACTCAGTGAATTGATGGATAAAAAGGTAAAGGTCATTTTTTGCGACTCGAAACATGACCCATGTTCAGAACTTGTTCCGTATTACGGCAGCCACGACTGCAGTCTGAAAATTAAAAGGCAAACAGAATGGAGCCAATTTTCCAAGCAGCGTATCTGGACGGAAATCATTGCCGAAAAAATCAGAAATCAGGCCTTGGTTCTTGAATATTTTAAGTTAGAACAATCGAAATTGCTGCGCCGTTATATTGACGAGCTTGAATTCAATGACAGCACCAATCGTGAAGGGCATGCTGCCAAAGTATATTTTAATGCCTTATTTGGTAAATCATTTTCCAGAAGCATGGACTGTCCGGTCAATACGGCGCTCAATTACGGCTATAGTTTGATTTTGTCTGCTTTTAACCGTGAAATTGTATGCAGCGGATATCTGACGCAGCTTGGATTATTCCATGATAATATGTTTAATCAGTTTAATTTAAGCTGCGACCTTATGGAGCCGTTCAGACCCTTTGTTGATTTAAAAGTCCGGCTGATGGAGCCAAGGCAGTTTGAAAAGTCTGAAAAAATTGAGCTTCTAAAATTATTAAGTGAAGAATTTATCATAGATGAGCAGAAAAATACGCTCCTGAACACAATCAAAATTTATTCTAAAAGTATTTTTCATGCGCTGGAAGAGGATGATACGGCGCTGATAAGGTTTGCGAGGAAATGAGTTACAGATTTATGCGTGTAATTGTATTTTTTGATTTACCCACGGATACTGCGAAAAACAGACATGATTATACCGTATTCAGAAAATTCCTTATCAAAAACGGTTTTTTGATGCTGCAACAGTCCGTCTATGTAAAGCTTGCATTAAATCAAACAACGGTTTCGGCTATGATAGACAGTGTAAAGAAGAACAAACCTCCGGCAGGGCTTGTTCAAATTTTGACTGTCACTGAAAAACAATTCCAGAAAATAGAACTTGTATCAGGCGAATTCAGCAGTGATATCATAAACAGTGATGAGAGGCTGATCATATTATGAGAGTGTTTTTTGAATATTTTTCAGAACCTATAAAAATAAACGGTAAAATTCTTTTATTGGTAATTGAAAACAAACAATTGTACCGAAAAACGATTCTTAATTTGGCAAATGAAAATTCCGAAGGATTGTTCGTGTTTTCAAAGGACTATGAACCACTGGAATACGCTAAAAAAATTAAATGTGTCACTAATATTCTGATATGTGACTTTGCTGACAAAACGCTTATTACAAAGTTAAACCAAATGCTTGAGTCAATAGCGAACACCAGATATTTTACGGAAACCAGTGAGCTAAAAGCCCTTTTAAGCGCCTTTTCTGAAAAGTTGTGCGAGGAAACAAATTTTGATTTTACCTGCAACCCTGATGTTGAAACTGCACGCTTGATCAAACTTTTTGGATTTGTTCCTCGCATTGACAATGACAACGAAATCGAACAGCTGCTGCGGTATTTCAAGCTGATGAGAGATTATCTTGGAATAGAATGCTTTGTGACTCAAAATCTGCATTTGTTGCTTACAAATGAGGAACTTTCTTTCCTTTATCAGACACTTGTTGTTGAAAATATCCATCTTATCGATATAGAAAGTTTTGTGCCGGATTTTGTAGATGAATATGAAATAAAAATTATCATTGACAACGATCTGTGCGAAATGATAAAATAAAAGATAAAAATGCACCTTATGAAAATACCCTGTGCAAGGTAGTGGCACAGTTTATTTGAGATTTGAGGTTTGAGAGTAGTGTAATTTCATAAGGTAGTAAAACCTGGAAGCACTCAAGACAAAAGCACAGATCGGTTTGAGAGTAGTGTAATTTCATAAGGTAGTAAAACAATAGTGATCGTCAGCTGCATTTCTTTGATGTTTGAGAGTAGTGTAATTTCATAAGGTAGTAAAACGATCACTTTGCTCATGTCTCCCGCAAGCACGTTTGAGAGTAGTGTAATTTCATAAGGTAGTAAAACTGGTTCATTTACTTTTAATGAACTTATTCCGGTTTGAGAGTAGTGTAATTTCATAAGGTAGTAAAACGAAAAAGGGGGGGTATCTCGTCGCAAAAGGGTTTGAGAGTAGTGTAATTTCATAAGGTAGTAAAACATATTGTTCTGCGTTTTCTGCTGTATATTCGTTTGAGAGTAGTGTAATTTCATAAGGTAGTAAAACGGCGCGCGAATGGTGCGTCGAGGCCTACCGGTTTGAGAGTAGTGTAATTTCATAAGGTAGTAAAACAAACAGCATATATAATCACCTCTTAACATTTGTTTGAGAGTAGTGTAATTTCATAAGGTAGTAAAACCGCGGATGTGCAATAATCAATCGAATATAAGTTTGAGAGTAGTGTAATTTCATAAGGTAGTAAAACCTAACAGATTGCCACGGCTGTTAAAGCATCAGTTTGAGAGTAGTGTAATTTCATAAGGTAGTAAAACCAGTATAAACTTTGTCAATGTCTTTTAGTTGTTTGAGAGTAGTGTAATTTCATAAGGTAGTAAAACGGGCAGATTTTCGACTATGCAATCGATAACGTTTGAGAGTAGTGTAATTTCATAAGGTAGTAAAACCCTGTGCGTGATGATCTTAACCATAGTCGTGTTTGAGAGTAGTGTAATTTCATAAGGTAGTAAAACTTCTCCGGATTCTGATATTAACGCAAACAGGTTTGAGAGTAGTGTAATTTCATAAGGTAGTAAAACTCCGGAAGAAACATACATAAGCATGGACTACGTTTGAGAGTAGTGTAATTTCATAAGGTAGTAAAACGAGCGGTAAATGTTACAACGGCGGTTACAGGTTTGAGAGTAGTGTAATTTCATAAGGTAGTAAAACTTTGCGGCAGTTCACCTATAAATGGAGCCGGTTTGAGAGTAGTGTAATTTCATTAAGACATTGCCATTTTTTAGCCTGAAAATCCCATTGCTTTATGAAAGAGAAAATGAACATCTCTCCATATCGTGGTTGTAAAAATGATACTGACAGGATTGTTTTATCAATACATCTTGACAAAAGGGTGGATTTCGCTTATACTAAAAATAGTATCTCTGTTTTATTTGTTGAAATGAATAGCAGTTACTATCATTACAGAGTTACGAGATTGATTTTTGCCTGCTTTGGTTGCTTTGCAATATTGGGCACACTCTGTTTATGTGGAGAGTTATGTTTGTATGTTAACCCGAAAGGCTAGGTTTTGTTTCTGCATTCGTTAAGAATGAAAATCCAAACTCCTGCGGGAGCCAAAAGAATGACGCCGAAAGGCATAAATTGGTTGCTATGCAACATGGAAGAAGCGGCGGTTTTTACCGCAAAATGTGTGCGATGATCTGGGGTAAGGGGAAATTATGCCCTTTGCACCATGAAATAATGATAATACAGCGTATTATACGCATAATCCAAAGAGTACAGCTTTTGCCGTACTCTTTTTCTTTTAGGAAGAAAAAATACTGCTGTTTTGTGTCGGAGGCGGAAAGCAAATATAAAACCTGTTTCGCCCTCGATGAAAGGAGGTGGTGCTATGGGATATCCTTTTGTTTCATCTGTCCATAGCGTTCTTGCAGCCCCTGCGTGCTCCACCGCCTCCGTACACAGAACAAGCAGATAGCAATAGTGTGAGGCTGTTTGATTGGCAAATACGCCTTGCCGAAAAAATGATAATAAAGTTATAACCTTTTCGGATGCCGTCAACCGGTATCTGAAAACAAAAAGAATGACACAGGCTGACCTCATCAGAAAAAGTCAGCTGACGAGAACAACCGTAAGCCGTATATGCCGCAACAGCAACGATAAAGGCAGCAGCTACCAACCGACAGACCGCGTTGTGATGAGCATATGCGTGGCCTTTGGATTAAATCACACGCAAACTGCGGAAATGTTTGATCTGGCGTTTCCGTATTTTCCCTACTGGAATGAAATCATTGAAAAAAGAATGGATATTTTTCAGGCAAACGCGCTCCTTGATGAACAGGGCTTGCCTTTGCTTGGAAGTCAGACCGAAGAATAAAGTGTGCCGCCTTGCAGTTTGCAGGGCGGTATTTTTCATGTTTCGCCGGGGAAGCAGTCTACGCTTTTTTATTTGTTACAATAAAGACAGGTTAAAGGTGCGCACCGCAGACCGAAACTAAATTAAAGGAGTATGATCACATGTTAAATATCCGAGATCTGAAAATCGATCCTGCCTCACTGGGAGCAAAGAAGCTGTTGGTGGATATCACACCCGCCTATGAGTACAAAGATGGACGTCGTTTAGATACCGTTACCGGCTATCGGTATATCGTGGCTTTGCCGGAACATGGTCTGGAGAAAATCGGGGTAAAAATCGAGGGCAGACAGCTGATGGAAAAGCCCGAAGGCTTTGCGGAGGTGGAGTTCAGCGGTCTGGAAGTGTTTGCGTATGAGAGTCAGGGCAAAACGCAGATCAGCGCGAAAGCAACCGGTGTTTCATTGGTAAAGAAGTCATAATGTGCCGGCGGCGCTGCAATAGATGCAGTCGGGGATAAAGAATTTTTCCTTAAGAAAAATACTCCCCGGCGGCAGCGCAGCGCCGCCCTTCCATAAGGGCAAGTATTACCCTTATGGAAGCATGGGTAGCAGTAGCAATTGTTTGAAAGGAGGTTTGATATCTATGTCTGCAAATCCACAAGCACGAAAATGGATGCTGACAATCAATAATCCGCAGGACTGCGAGCTTGACCACAGCGGTATGATCTCGCTTTTAAGCCTGTTTTGTCCTGATTATTTCTGTCTGGCAGATGAAATCGCCACAACCGGTACTTTCCATACCCATATCTTCCTGTATTCCCATTCCCCCATTCGCTTTTCTACGATCAAAAATCGGTTTCCAACCGCACATATTGAAAAAGCGTTCGGAAGTGTAAAGGATAATCGGGATTATATCCGCAAGGAGGGCAAATGGACAGACAGCGAGAAAGCGGAAACGGCAGTTGAAGGCAGTTTTTATGAGTTTGGAATGATTCCGAGTGAGGGAGAGGAAAAAGACCCGAAGATGTTCCGTCTGCTACAGAATGTAAAGGACGGCTTGACGACCACCGAAATCATTGATGATTCGCCATCCTTTGCGTTTAAATCCAGAGATATCGATATTTTGCGTGAGGCTTATCTTGCCGAGCAGTACCGTACACAGAATCGTGACATTACCGTAACTTATTTGTTCGGTGCGTCGGGAACAGGAAAGACCAGCAGTATTTACAAAAAACACCCGGCGTCAGAAATTTGCCGCATTACTGATTATAACGGCAGAAACGGCGTCCGGTTTGACAGTTACCATGGTCAGGATGTGTTGGTATTTGAAGAGTTTCATTCACAGATCCTCATAGAAGCGATGCTCAACTATCTTGATATTTATCCGCTGTTTCTGCCCGCGCGGTACAGTGACCGAACTGCTTGTTATACCAAGGTGTATATTACCTCTAATTTACCGTTAAACGAGCAGTATACTGAGGTGCGTCATCACCGACCGGAAACATGGAATGCCTTTATCCGGCGGATCCATCATATATTTGCTTATATGCCGGACGGTACGGTGGAAGAAATCTTTTTCAAGTAAGGAGTGCGCTTGTGAAAAACGAAGAAAAAGAACATCTTTATAAACAAACACAAAAAAGATATCTGTGGCTACGGTTCAAAAATGGTTGTATGAGCTTGAAAAACAGCAAACTAAAACGCTTGACACTGCTTGTATTTGGTATCATTGTCCTGCTGATATGGATTTTTAATAAAGATCGTTTCCGTTTAGATCAAATGCAGATGGTGTCACCGGCTTTTATTACTCTCTCTAAACTGATTTTTCCGGTTGCTCTAATCAGCGGAGAACTTTTCATAATAATTCTGTTTGGCACACCTTGCGGATGTAAATCTGTTACCGATAATTTCCGCAGAATTGGTTTGACAAACAGCGCCGGAGAAACGCCTGAGCTGGTTGCCAAATACAAGGACAAAAAACAGTTGGAAGCAACAGTGCTGGAGTTTGACAGCGTTGGTATTCCGCCGAAAGAATGGGAAGACAAGCAACAGCGGATTGAAGCGGTTCTGAATGTCCATATCGTGAAAATTCGGGAAGGAAAAGACAAGCGAACTATCCGGCTTTATACGGTACCGGCTTCAAGCGGTTTGTCAGACAAAAATGAGTGGCGGGACAGCTATCTGATCAAAGACAGTTCTACGCTTGTTCTTGGCAGGAGTCTGCTGGGAATTGTGACAGTTGATTTGGCAAAGATTCCGCATATCCTGCTGGGTGGTTCTACTGGAAGCGGAAAGACTGTACTGCTGAAAACCCTGCTGATGCAAGCAATCAGGAAAGGAGCCGTTGTTGCAATCGCGGATTTCAAGGGCGGTGTAGATTTCCCTCTGGTTTGGCATAAAAAGTGTCGAATCTGCTTTGACGAGGATAGGCTGATTGAATTATTGACAGAGCTTGTGGAAGAACTGGAACGGCGAAAGGTGTTGTTTCGGGAGCAGGGCTGTCCCAATTTAGACGAATACAACAAGCGTACCGGGGCGCAGTTGCCGCGGCAGATTTTCGCCTGTGACGAGGTGGCGGAGGTACTGGACAAAACTGGCTTAAGCAAGGAACAGAAAGATAAGGTCAGCCTAATTGAAAGCAGGCTGTCTGTGATTGCAAGACAGGGACGAGCATTTGGAATCCACTTGATTTTAGCCACTCAAAGACCGGATGCTAATATTTTATCGGGGCAGATCCGAAACAATATCGACTGTCGGATATGCGGACGGGCGGATAACGTACTGTCGCAAATTATCCTTGACAGCACTGCCGCAGCTGAGCAGATTGCAAAAGATATGGCAGGACGGTTCCTGCTCCATGACGGGACTTTGTTTCAAGCCTATCTCATAAATGAAAACAGCCTCTGACATAGGCATAACGGACAAGTGAAGCAACATATTTTAGGAAGTGAAGAACAAATATGAAAAGTACATTGGTATTTTTGGTTGATTATCGCAAAAAGAAGGTGGTGGGCACCTATGACTACATATATAACAGAAGCCCACGAAAAGCGCATACGTGGTCAGATTATCTCCGTTGTTAACCTGACACCGAGTTTTCGTGAAGATCAAAAAATTGCTGTAAAGAAAGTGATCGAACAGCAGCTTTATGAAATTTTCTGTAAATATGTGTCAAGTAAAGCTTGAAAAAACGGAGCCGTGCCCTTATAATTAAGGTGTTAGCAGCTCCGTTTCTTCTTTTTGCGAAGAAGGGAGTCAAGGTGAGTCTTTATGACGCTATTTATACGCGACAATCGGTTGATAGGATAGACAGCATATCCGTTGAAAGTCAAGCCGAGTTTTGTAAAAAGGAAGTGATAGGACAGGAATTAAAGGTATATACGGACAAGGGTTATAGTGGCAAAAATATTGATCGTCCAGCATTTCAGGAACTTATGCGCGATATCGAAGCTGGTATCATCCGCCGCGTTATCGTCTATCGGTTAGACCGTATCAGCCGTTCGGTACTTGACTTTGCAAATGTCATTGACGTGTTTAAAAAACACAATGTTGATTTTGTCAGTACGATGGAAAAGTTCGATACCGGAACGCCGATCGGTAAAGCCATGCTGATGATTGTCATGATCTTCGCACAGCTTGAGCGTGAAACCATACAGCAGCGTGTTGTTGATGCCTATTCATCCCGCAGCAAACGAGGCTTTTACATGGGAGGGCGTGTTCCTTTTGGTTTTGGACTTAAAGATACACTGATTGACGGAATACGTACCAAGATGTATGAACCGATTGAGTCTGAGGCTGAAATCGTCAGACTGATATTTTCTCTTTATGCCGAACCGCAGACCTCGCTTGGTGATGTAATGCGCTATTTAGAAGAACACGGCATACGAAAGCGCGATGGTAAACTTTTCAACCGAAGTCGATTGCGTGATGTAGTTATAAATCCTGTGTATGTCAGAGCCGATTATCAGCTTTATGATTTTTTCAAAGCGCAAGGCACGAATATCGCCAACATTCCCGAAGATTTTATCGGTACAAACGGAGCGTATTTATATTCGGGTGATACCAAGAAACGCAAGACCGTATCACTTGAAGGTCATACGCTTGTGCTTGCTCCGCATGAAGGCTTGGTGGATTCATCAACTTGGATGAAATGCCGTTCCAAGTGCCTGAATAATCAGAGCGTTGCAAAGCCGGTTAAAGCGAAAGCAACATGGCTTGCAGGCAAAATCAAATGCGCCCATTGCGGATATGCCCTCACTGCCAAAATATACCGATGTAAAACCAAGTCTGACAACCGTTATTATCTCTGCAACAACAAGTACAATGCCGGCGGCTGTCATTTCGGCTCGCTGAACGCCGATATAGTAGATGAAATTGTATTTGAAGAAATGCAGAAAAAATTAGCGGAGTTCAAAACGCTTTCTAAACAAAAGCAGGAAGGCTGTAACCTGCAAATTGTCAAACTGAAAACCCGCATAGATGCTATCGACAAGGAAATATCCTCTCTGCTCGATAAAATCACGGCAGCCAATGAAACAGTGATGCAGTACATAAATAACCGCATTTCTGAATTGGATGCTGAAAAGAAAGAACTGTCCGCACGGATTACACAGTTCGATGATGAAAACCGCAAGGATAACATCGGAGAAATCAGCGGTTATATGGAGCATTGGGATGAGCTGTCGGTCAGCGACAAAATTACAGTTGTGGATTGCTTAATCGAGCGTATCAACGCCTCGGAAGATAGTCTTGAAATCAAGTGGAAAATCTAAAATAAAATGAGATCGCAAAAGCATTCCACTCCGATTGTTTTAGCGAAGC
>CALXAM010000010.1 GCA_944386285.1 uncultured Clostridia bacterium
TATGACTGGTTTACCAGTTGCGGGGCGAGCGATGCGATGATATTTTTCAGTACCCCTTTAGGGGTCAGCAAGTACTGACCCCTCTGGGGTCTGAGCAAACCACTAGTTTACTAGTGGTTTTGATTCAGCTTTGTTAAGAAGCCGGCTGTTTATAATTAGCCCAGTCTCTCTTTGAGAGCGTTCAGCTGATTTCTGAGTTCCTGCGGCAGTCTGTCGCCGAATTTTGCGTAGAACTCTTCGATGCCTTTTGCTTCTTCTTTCCACAGATCAACATCAACGTTCAAGAGGCCTTTGATGGTCTCAACATCGATATCCAAACCTTCAATGTTGATGTCTTCCGGTTTCGGCTCGTAACCAATCGGAGTCTCAACAGCGTCAGCTTTACCGTCGCAACGGTCAAGGATCCACATCAGGACACGCATGTTGTCGCCGAAGCCCGGCCAAATGAAGTGACCTTCGTCGTCAGTTCTGAACCAGTTGACGTTGAAGATTTTCGGTGCTTTGTCGCCGAGTTTTTCGCCCATTTCAATCCAGTGTGCGAAGTAGTCGCCCATGTGGTAACCACAGAACGGCAGCATAGCCATCGGGTCACGACGAACAACGCCAACTGCACCGGTTGCTGCTGCGGTTGTCTCGGAAGCCATGGTCGAACCAACGAATACACCGTGGTTCCAGTCGAAGGACTGATAAACCAGCGGAGCAGTTTTTGCACGACGGCCGCCAAAGATCATAGCGGTAATCGGAACGCCAGCCGGATTGTTGAACTCTTTAGAAATGCACGGGCAGTTTACTGCAGGTGCAGTGAAGCGGCTGTTCGGATGAGCGCCTTTTTCTGTGGACTCTTTGCCGTTCCACGGTCTGCCCATCCAGTCAACTGCATGCTCCGGCGGATTTTTATCGAGGCCTTCCCACCAAACAGTGTTGTCATCAAGATTATGCACAACGTTTGTGAAGATGGTGTTTTTCTTTGTGGACTCAAGTGCGTTGAAGTTGGATTTTGCGTTTGTACCAGGTGCAACGCCGAAGAAGCCGTTCTCCGGGTTGATTGCGTACAGTCTGCCGTCTGCGCCCGGTTTGATCCAAGCGATGTCGTCGCCGACAGTCCAAACTTTGTAGCCTTTGTCTTTGTAAACAGCCGGCGGAATGAGCATTGCGAGGTTTGTTTTGCCGCAAGCAGACGGGAATGCAGCAGTGATGTATTTGACTTCACCCTGCGGATTCTCGATGCCCAAGATCAGCATGTGCTCAGCCATCCAGCCCTCGTTTTTGCCCTGATAGGAAGCAATACGAAGTGCGAAGCATTTTTTGCCGAGCAGAACGTTTCCGCCGTAACCGGAGTTGATGGACCAGATGGTGTTGTCCTCCGGGAAGTGAACGATGTAACGGTTCTCCGGATCGATGTCTGCTTTCGAGTGCAGACCGCGAACGAAGTCGTTAGAGGTCTCGCCCAAGTTTTCAAATGCCTGTTTGCCCATACGGGTCATGATATCCATGTTCAAAACGACATAGATGGAGTCGGTCAGTTCCACGCCAACTTTTGCAAGCGGAGAACCGATCGGGCCCATGGAGTACGGAATGACATACATGGTACGGCCTTTCATAACGCCGTCATACATCGGAGTCAATTTTGCGTACATCTCTTTCGGGTCACACCAGTTGTTTGTCGGGCCTGCATCTTCCTCTTTTCTCGAGCAGATGAAAGTACGTGCTTCAACACGTGCAACGTCGTTCGGGATTGTTCTGTGCAGCAAGCATCCCGGAAGTTTTTCCTCATTCAAAGTTTCCATTTCGCCGGTCGAGACTGCTTCTGCTCTGAGTGCATTGAGCTGCTCTTCCGAGCCGTCAATCCAAACTACTTTGTCCGGTTTGCAGAGTGCAACCATCTCATCAACCCAAGAAAGGACATTCTTGTTGTTTGTCAGCATGATTTTTTCTCCTTCCAAATCGTAAAAATCCTGAAAGTTCCGCTGCAGATGCAGCAGCGGAAAGTGTAAAAACAACTTTCCTCGGATACCATTATAAACGCACGATTGCCCGCCGTCAAGTCGTTGCGGCGAGAACTTATGACTAAACCGTTAATTTTTTGACAAGCAATTGCATTCTTTTTAAGCGAAGGGGGTAAAAGCGGTTTCATCAATCGGAAGCGATGCCACTGCATTCAGCTCCATAGAAGCCCGCGCACCGGACAAATACTCATAATACGCCTGCGCACCGATCATCGCTGCATTATCTCCGCAATAGCAAAGCGGCGGCATATAAAGCGCAATTCCGCGTTTTTCACACTCATCCGACAGTCTTGCGCGAATGCCGCTGTTTGCGGAAACGCCGCCCGCCACGACAATCGTCTTCGCACCTGTTTCCTCAGCAGCCGCCATCAGCCGATCGCTTAAAATATCACATACAGCAAGCTGAAAGCTTGCGCACAGATCGTCACGTTTTATCTCCTCGCCTTTTTGCGACGCACGGTTTAAGAGGTTCAGCACCGCAGTTTTCAGTCCTGAAAAGCTCATATCATACTGGCTGCCCTCCACATGCGGACGCGGCAGCATATACGTCGGTTTTCCGCGCTGTGCGGCCTGATCCATTTCAACGCCTGCCGGATAAGAAAATCCCATTGCGCGACCTGCCTTATCATATGCCTCACCTGCCGCATCATCGCGCGTACGTCCGATGACACGAAATGTGGTATAGTCTGTCACTTCAATAATATGCGTGTTGCCGCCTGACACCACCAGACACAAAAAAGGTGGCTTTAAATCGGCATGTGCCAGATAGTTTGCAGCAATATGGCCGCGCAGATGATGTACTGGAATCAGCGGCTTATTCGTTGCCAAAGCAAGTCCTTTTGCAAAATTCACGCCAACGAGCAACGCACCGATCAATCCCGGTGCATAGGTCACGGCAATCGCGTCGATCTCTTCCATCGAAATGCCTGCTTGCTTTAATGCTTCATCTGTTACCCCAACAACCGCTTCACAATGGCGGCGCGACGCAATTTCAGGCACAACACCACCATAAAGCCGGTGCTCTTCTACCTGCGACGCGACAACATTCGAACGAACATGCCGTCCGTCTTCGATAACGGCTGCTGCCGTTTCATCACACGACGATTCAATCGCCAGAATTTTCATATTGTTCCTCTTTTCTATGTATAAAAACGCGTCATCAATAACGCGTCCTCCGTTGGTTTTTGATAAAATGCACGGCGTACCCCTACCGGTTCATAACCGCAAGATGTATACAGCGACTGTGCTGCTTTATTCGATACCCGCACTTCAAGCGTCATAAATGACAATTTATGTTTCCGCGCAAAACGATCCACTTCTGAAAGCAGTGCTTTTGCAACGCCTGTCCGCCGCATTTCTTTAGAAACAGCAATATTGTTGATCGTGCCTTCATCGAGCACAAATGAGATACTCACAAATCCGGCGAACTGCCCATCTATTTCGGCAACAAGAATTTCACCACGCGGGTTTTCGATCTCCGCTTCAATGAGCGCGGCAGACCACGGCTCCGAAAAGCACTGCGCGCTTAAATCGGCGACCGCTTCCACCTGAGAAGCCGTCATTGGAAAAATCCGAATCAAAGGCTGTCCACCGCCAATTCTTTTTTGAAGTACTCAACCATCTGTGCACAGCACATCCGATATTTTGCAAGGGACTGTCCAAACGGATCGGCAATCTCCATGACAACGATTTTGTTCTCCGCTTCGGGAACCGCATCAATCACCACATTTTTATGCTGTTCCGTCATCACATAAATGCTGTCTGCTTCGTCAATATCCTGCTTCATGACACGGCGGGAACGATGATTTTTAATGTCAATTCCAATTTCCGCAAGCGCTTCAACCGCATATTCACTGGCAGGTTCACCGTCATACGCAGAAAGCCCTGCACTCGACACGATTGTATCGGGAATTGAAAAATCCGAAATAATTTTTCGGATAATGCCCTCCGCCATCGGACTACGGCAAATATTTCCCGAGCAGATAACCAAAATGCGATTCATGATATTGTCCCCCTTTTCCTCTGTCAAATTGACTACTTTGCTTCATACCAGCTTTGGCCGGTATGTGCATCCGCCAAAAGCGTCACACGAAGCGACGCTGCGTGTTCCATTTCCTCTTTGACGATCTGTGCGGCACGATCTGCCATCATGGTGGGCGCTTCCACAATCAGTTCGTCGTGTACCTGCAGAATGATGCGTGCATCCGGCAGTTCCTCACGAATTCGATGATGCACTCGGATCATTGCAATCTTTATGAGATCTGCCGCCGTTCCCTGCACCGGCATATTCATCGCCACCCGCTCTGCAAATGCACGCAGATTGTGGTTGGTCGAATGGATTTCCGGCAGTTCACGCCGCCGCTTGTAAATCGTCTGCACATAGCCGTCGGTTTTCGCCTGCTCGACGACGCGCTTTTGATAATCGGCAACACCGTGGTACGTTTTTAGATATGCATCAATATATGCTTTCGCTTCCCGAACGGTAACGCCGATCTGTTTCGACAGTGAAAACGCACCGATACCATAGACAATACCGAAGTTAATTGCCTTTGCACGGCTGCGAAGCTCCGGCGGCAGCATTTCTTTCGGAATGCCGAACACCTGCGACGCGGTTTCCGTATGGATATCTGCATTTTCGTTGAACGCGCGGATCATCGCCGGATCGTTTGCGATATGCGCCAAAATCCGCAGTTCAATCTGCGAATAGTCGGCGTCCACCAGCGAAAATCCCGGACGCGCCACAAAAAAGCGCCGCATTTCACTGCCAAGCGGTGTGCGAACGGGAATGTTCTGCACATTCGGCTCGGAGGAGCTGATGCGTCCGGTGCGTGTTTCCGTCTGATTAAATGTCGAATGCACGCGTCCGTCTTCGCCGATGACTTTTAACAGTCCCGTGACATACGTCGAATAGAGTTTCGTAAGTTTTCGGTATTCGAGCACAAGCGGCACGATCTCATGATAGCCGCTTAACTCCTCAAGCACCTCAGCGCTCGTCGAATAGCCGGTTTTTGTCTTTTTCCCGGCGGGAAGCCCAAGCGTTTCAAACAGTACCGTGCCGAGCTCCCGCGTCGAATTGATATTAAACGGCGCGCCTGCCAATTCATAGATTTCGTTCGTAATGCGTTCGATATCGACCGCAAGCTGTTCGCCGAACTGCTCGACGCCTGCTTTATCGACCGCAAAGCCCTCGCGTTCCATATCGGCGAGCACTTCGCAGAACGGCATCTCGATTTCAAATAAGAGCGATGTCATATCGCGCGATGCAATTTCCTTTAACATGGCATCGGCAAGCAAAAAGCACGCGGCAAGCGTCTCGCCGACTGCCGGTTCTGCTGAAACGCCCGGTACGTAAGCTTTCATCAAGTCAAAAAGCACATACCCTTTTGCGTCGGGGTCAATGAGATACGCCGCCAGTTCCAAGTCAACAAAGACCGGTGTTTTCAAAAATCCGCAGTCGCGCGCTTTTTTATAAAGCGGTTTTGCACCAAAGGTATAGACCGTCGGATTCTTCTCGCAAAATGCCGTAAACAGTGACGCAAACGATTCATCCGACGAAACCGGTGCATAAACGGTCTCATTTGCCGCAAACGTTCCGTCCGCTGTTTCAAGCACCACCCATTTTTCGCCTGACAATACCGCAGACAATTCGCCGGCTTCAAGAGGCTTGACCGTCGGTGCATCTGCCGCAGGCTGTGCAGCTTTAGCCGCACCAATACCGAATTTTTCGAAAAAGCTGTTTAACTCAAGCGTTTTGAACACGTCGGAAAGCGCCGCCTCATCCGCGGTTTTGGGCACAAACTGTTCAAACGCACACAAAACCGGCGCGTTTTTCACAATCGTTGCAAGCTCCTTTGACAAAAATGCCTGTTCCTTGCCCTCAGTCAGTTTTTTGCGCACGGACGGTGTGAGCTTAATTTCATCCAACTGTTCATACAGCGATTCAATCGTGCCGTATGACGACACGAGCGTTTTCGCCGTCTTTTCACCGATGCCGCGCACACCCGGAATATTGTCGGACGAGTCACCCATCAGTCCTTTTAAATCCGGCACTTTATCGGCGGAAAAGCCATATTCCTCAAAAAACAGCGCCGGCGTATAGAGCACATTTTCCTTTGTGCGTACAAGGCAGACCGATACCTGCTCGGACAGAAGCTGCAAGCAGTCGCGGTCACCCGAAACGACCACACAGGTATTGTCCGACTGCTCGCAGTATGACGCCAATGTGCCGAGCACATCGTCGCCCTCAAAGCCCTCACATTCAACGATCGCATAGCCTGCATCTCTTAAAATCTGTTTGACATACGGCAGCTGCATGCGCAGTTCGTCCGGCATGCCGTGGCGGTTTGCCTTATAGCCGTCGTACCGGTCGTTTCGAAACGTCTTGCGCGATACGTCAAACGCGACCGCCACGCCGTCCGGATTCTGTTCTTTTAAAAGCTTAAAAAAGATATTAAAAAAGCCAAAAATGGCGTTTGTATAGATTCCCTCGCGGTTACTTAACAGCTTTACGCCGTAAAACGCACGGTTTAACATGCTGTTTCCGTCAATCGCCAACAGTTTCAAAACGCAAATCCCTCTTTTCCGGTTGAATAATCCGGTTCTTTCCTGTAAAATAGAAGTATTCTGCCGGAATCGCCGGCAGTCTATATTCTTTTATTGTAGCACGAACCCTACATAATATCAACGAAAAAAGGCAGGATTCTCTTGGTGAAACAGATAAAAATCGGAAACTGTTCGTTTCCAAAAACGGCGGCGCTTGCACCGATGGCATCCGTCGCCGACCGGGCATACCGCATCATGTGCCGGCGTTACGGTGCCGCTTATGTCGTGAGCGAAATGGTCAGTGCAAAGGCGCTTTGCTACGGCGACAAAAAGTCAAAGCAGCTGCTCACCGTAACAGCCGCAGAAGAACCGATGGCGATTCAACTGTTTGGCAGCGAGCCCGAAACCATGGCGCGTGCAGTACAGATCGTAAACGAATATCACCCGTGCATGATCGACGTGAACATGGGCTGTCCCGTGCCGAAAGTAGCAGGAAACGGCTGCGGAAGCGCGCTGATGAAAACGCCCGAAACTGCCGCGGCGATCGTACGGGCAATGAAAGCCGAAACTGATCTGCCCGTAACGGTCAAATTCCGCAAGGGCTGGGACGACAACTTAGTAAATGCACCGGAATTTGCAAAGCTGATGGAGGAAGCCGGCGCAGATGCTGTCGCGGTGCATGGCCGCACCAAAATGCAGATGTACCGTTCGCCGGTCGACCGCGAAATCATCCGCCGGGTCAAAGAATCGGTATCGATTCCGGTCATCGGAAACGGCGGCATCCTGGACGCCGTTTCGGCAAAGCAGATGTACGACGAAACGGGCTGTGATCTTGTATTTGTGGCGCAGGGTTCTTACGGCAAACCGTGGATTTTTAAGCAGATCGAAGCGTATCTGGCCGACGGCACTTTGCTTCCAGATCCGCCAGTAGATGAGCGGCTCGATATCATGCTTGAGCACATTTCGCTGATGATCGAGGACAAAGGCGAACACATCGCCATGATGGAAGCCCGTCGTCAGGCCGCTTTTTACATGAAAGGACTGCCGGGCGCGGCACATTTCCGATTCCGCTGCGGCTCGCTTTCGACATACGAAGAACTGCGGGAATTGGTACGCGAATTAAAGCAACACACCCCGCATGAATGACAAAAACCGTTCCGGAAAGACCGGAACGGTTTTTTTACGCTTATTTTCCCTCAAGCGGCAAAAAGCCCACTTTTTTATACACCTTGCGGAGTGTGCGCATTGCAAGGCGGTTTGCCTGTGCAGCACCCTCCTGATAGCACGCTTCCAGGTATGCTTTATCCGCAAGCAGACGGTCGTATTCTTTCTGAATCGGTGCAAGTGTTTCAGCAACGGCGTTGCCCACCTGCTCTTTGAAATAGCCGTAGCCCTTGCCGTCAAACTCACGCTCGATTGCGTCCATCGACGCACCGGTCACCGCGGAGTAAATCGTCATCAGGTTGTTGATGCCCTCTTTTCCCTCCGCATACCGCACGACGGTATCGCTGTCGGTAACGGCGCGTTTGAATTTTTTGACGATGACTTCCGGCTTATCAAGAATCGAGATAAAGCCGTTTACGTTTTCGTCCGATTTAGACATCTTCTTTGTTGGATCAGCAAGCGACATGATACGCGCACCCGTTTTTGGAATATATGCCTCCGGGATAACAAACACATTGCCGTATAAATTGTTAAACCGCACTGCGATATCGCGCGCAATCTCAAGATGCTGTTTCTGATCGCTTCCGACAGGAACGAGATCCGTCTGATAAAGCAGGATATCTGCCGCCATCAGCACCGGGTAGGTAAACAGTCCCGCATTGATATTGTCCGGATGTTTTGCACTCTTGTCTTTAAATTGCGTCATGCGCGAAAGTTCACCGAACTGGGTATAGCACGAAAGAATCCATGAAAGCTGTGCATGTGCCGGGACATGGCTCTGAATATAGGCGATCGATTTTTTCGGGTCGATGCCGCATGCCAGAATGAGCGCATAGCTGCTTAATATCTGTTTGCGCAGTGCAGCCGGGTCCTGACGCACCGTCAGCGAATGCTCGTCAACGATGCAATAAATGCAGTCGTATTCATCCTGCAGCGTCGTCCAGTTGCGCAGTGCACCGATATAGTTGCCGAGTGTCGGCACACCGGTCGGCTGAATGCCGCTGAAAATCATCTGTTTGCGTTCTGTTTGCTGTTCCATGGAAATGTTCCTGCCTTTCCCACCATCTATTTTTAAAGGAGCGAATGACTCAGTTCGCCCAGGATTTTGACACCCTTTTGAAGCTGTTCGTCTGTCGGCGTCGAATAGTTTAAACGGAAGCACTGTGTCTTGTCGGTATCTCGCGGCATAAACGCACTTCCCGGCACAACCGCCACCTTGTTTTTGACGGCATTCAAGCAAAACGCCGGCATATCGACGCCGTCCGGAAGCTTGCACCACAAAAACAATCCGCCCTCCGGCTCGTCAAACGTGATGGCCGGATTTAAGTACTGGCGCAGTCCGTCGATCATCAGGCTGCTCTTATGACGGTAAATTGCCCGCAGGGATGCAAGATGTCCGATAAAGTCGGTATCGTTCATAAACGAATGACAGATCATCTGGCTAAGCATCGCGGAGTGCACGTCACTGCCCTGCTTGCAGACGACAACTTTCTGAATCACCTCGGACGGTGCGAGCAGATAGCCCACGCGCAGTCCCGGCGACAGCACTTTCGAAAAGCTACCGACATACAGCACGATGCCCTCGGTATCGAGCGATTTAATCGACGGCACCTCTTCACCTGCAAACCGCAGTTCACCGTACGGGTTATCCTCGAGAATCATCACGCCGTATTTGACACACAGTGCATAAACGGCTTTCCGTTTTTCAAGACTCATGGTAACACCAGACGGATTCTGGAAATTCGGAATCACATACAAAAGCTTTGCGTTCGGATTCTGCCTCATTGCTTCTTCGAGCGCATCGATATTGATGCCGTCCGATTCCACCGGAACGCCGCACAGATTCACTTCATATGACCGAAACGAGTTAAGACTTCCGATAAAGCTCGGATTTTCGCAAAGCAATGTGTCACCCGGGTTGCA
>CALXAM010000011.1 GCA_944386285.1 uncultured Clostridia bacterium
TATGCGAAGCGTGAGAACCTGCGCATATTGCACGAGTACATCGACGGCGGCTATTCCGGCAAGAACATCACGGGACGCCCCCACTTCCAGGAGATGATGGAAGAGATAAAATCCGGCGTCCATGTTGACTATGTGCTCGTGTTCAAGCTGAGCCGATTCGGGCGCAACGCGGCGGACGCCCTTTCGTCTCTGCAGTTCATGCAGGACTACGGCACGAACCTCGTCTGCGTAAAGGACGGCATCAACAGCGAAGCGCAGATGGGCAAGATGATGATTGCGTTCATGTCAGCGTTCGCCGAGATGGAGCGCGAGAACATCCTCGTACAGACCATGGCCGGGCGCGAGCAGAAGGCGCGCGAGGGCAAATGGAACGGCGGACAGGCTCCATTCGGCTATCGGCTCGTCAAGGACGAGAAAGGCAAGGGGCATCTCGAAATCGACGAGGACGAGGCGGAAATCGTCCGCATCATCTTCCGCGAGTACACGAAGAACGGCAAGGGCGTGCATGCGATAGCGTCATGGCTCAACACGCAGGGATACCGCAAGAAGATACGCGGCAACAGCAAGTATGAGCACTTCGCCCCAGGCACCGTGAAGAACATCATACGCAACCCGGTGTATGCCGGAAAAATCGCCTTCGGGCGTCGCCGGACAACGCCCGTCAAGGGCGAGCGCAACGTGTACCGCATGGTCAAGCAGGACAACTTCGACATCTACGAGGGCGAGCACGACGCCATCATCGACGAGGCGACGTGGGATGCCGCACAGAAGCGCCTGGCCGAAGACTCGCATCCGTTCCCAGAGGCGAAGCCTGACGGCCACACGCACCTTCTCACGGGGATGCTGGTATGCCCGGTGTGCGGGCGCAACATGATAGCCAACGTGTCGCGCGGCAAGCGCAAGAAGGACGGCACCATCGGCAAGACGACGTATGCCTACACGTGCAAATACAGCAAGCGGCAGTTCGGCCACGACTGTACCTTCACCCGCCAGTTCAAGCAGGAATACATAGACCGCGAGGTCATCGAGGTCATTTCCCGCGCCGCCCACTCCGCCGTGTTCGAGGAGCGCGTGCGCGAGGAGCTGGACGCCGCCGTGGACATCGAGAAGCTGGAGGCGGATGTGGCGCGTATCGGCAAGGCACTGGAGAACAACGGCGCAGCCCGCCGGATGCTGTCACGACAGCTGGACGCCCTGGACGCGTCAGACCGCAGCTATGAGCGCAAGTACGAGGACATGCAGGCTCGTCTCGACAAGCTGTACGACGAGAGCGCCGATATAGAAGACGCACTCGACGCGGCCGAGGCGAAGCTGGAGAGCGCGAAAGAGAAGCAGGTCACGACCGCGAGGGTGTACGAGATGCTGGACGAGTTCCAGGAGAAATTCGACACGTACGACCCGGCGAAGCAGAAGGAGATTCTGCAGCAGGTCGTGGAGCGTGTGGAGATAGACCCGGACGCGAACCCGAAGAAGGGCGACGCGATAGTGAAGCGCGTGCGCTTCAAGTGCCCCGTGTCGTTCTACAGAACGCTGCCGGAAGAGGCTTACGACGTGCTCGGCATCAACGAGTTCAACCGCCTCGAAACGACGGAATACACGCCTGACGGAAATTCCCGGGTTGGCGGGAATCACGACGAATGTGTCGTGAAAATGGAAAAATAAAAAAGAAGGGTTGGGGGGATTCAGATGAACTTCACTGAAATTAAAGCAATCGAGAATGAAACGGAACGAGTAAATAGAATTTATGACATTTTCAATGAGGATAGCAGACTGAATCATTCCAAAGCTGCGCGTGTTGAATTTCTCACCACTGTTCGGTATATAGAAAAATACCTGAAAAAGGGTGACAAGATTCTTGATATCGGTGCAGGCGCAGGGGAGTACAGCTTATATTTTGCAAGAAATGGTTATGAAGTAGCTGCTCTTGAACTTACGGATGCCAATATTGCGGCATTTCGAAAAAAACTGATGCCAGAAGATAAAATTGATCTTGTGCAGGGAAATGCGCTTGATTTGTCACGCTATGATGATAAATCGTTTGACATCGTGCTTTTGTTCGGTCCGCTTTATCATTTGCAAAATGATGCAGATAAACTGAAATGCATTGCAGAGGTAAAACGCGTCTGTAAAGACGGTGGTAAGCTCTTTTTTGCGTTTATTTCGAATGATTTTGTTTTTCTTACGGAGTTTTTATATGACGTGAATTACTTTTCATCCGGAGATTATAATAAAGAGACATTCAAATTAAATGATTTTCCGTTTGTATTTCATACGGTGGATACTGCAAGGGAACTTCTTTTGCGTGGTAAAGTGAAGATTTTACACGAAGTTGCCAGCGACGGTGCAAGTGAACTGATGGCAGCAAGAATCAATGAAACAAGCGATGAAGATTATGCACAATATCTTCGATATCATTTTTATATCTGCGAAAAGCCAGAGTTTCTTGGTATGACGAATCATTTGCTATTTGTAGGAGAAAAGGATGGGGAATGAATATCAAGTGATTTCACAGTAAATGAGATGTGCCGGATCAGCTGATCAATACCGTTATATAAAATTTTGAAGGTAAAAAGTGATATACAAAACAGAATGTTAAAAGAGGATATCAGTATATAAGAAAACATAAAATCGGGATTAAAGGAGGGGTTTATATGACAACACTTCAAAATGAGTATGATGAAAATCAAGAGATCATTGCTTTGACCAGTTCCATGGTTCACAAGTATTATTGTGAAAATGATGTGGAATCCGTTATTGCTTTGATGGACACACAACTGACTTGGATCGGAGCGGCAGAACAGGAATACGCAGTAGGACGCGAAATCATTGCGGAAACTTTTCGCCGTTTTGCAGGTCAGGTACCTAAGTGTATCATTACTGAAGAAGAATACCATGTAGTACCCTTGGGTGAGGACGCTTATTTATGCAGTGGTCGAATGTGGATTTCTACTGATCCCACGATCCAAATTAGTCTTCGAGTCCATCAGCGTATCTCTACTGTGTTCTGTCGGCGAGGTAAGGACTGGCGATGCTGTCATATCCACATTTCCAATCCTTATGGAGAGATGACAGAGGAAGATGTGGGCTTTCCTACTAAAATGGCTAAGCAGTCTTATGAATATTTACAAAAGCAAATTGAAATACAAGAGGCTCGTCTTGCTGCTCAAACAGATTTGCTTCGTCGTATGAGTTATGAGGATATGCTGACAGGGCTCCATAATAAAAATAAGTTTCTTGAATTAGTGAATGCTCCTTGCATAAAGCCAAAAGAAGGAATTGGTTTAGCCTGCTTTGATTTAAATGGACTCAAAGAAGTGAATGACCAACAAGGTCATAGCGCGGGAGATGAATTGCTTTGTGTGGTGGCTCAGCAGATTCAACTTGTGTTTCCTCAAAAAGGATATCGAGTGGGAGGCGATGAATTTATAGTAATTGACGATACGCGGGAAGATATCTTTCTGGCAGGGGTACAAGCGGTTCAGCGAGAACTCAGCAGAAAGGGAATTAACTGCGCAGTGGGCTGTTCTTGGCGCGATATTCACAATAGCAACATCAAAGATCAATATGATGAAGCAGATAAGCTGATGTATCAGGAAAAGCGTCGTTTTCATAGTGAAGAAGCAAAAAATCAGACAAAAGACCATGTTTGAGCGCGCATGTAGTATCGTTTTTTTATATCCATGTATTTTGGTATGAATCTGTTTGTGTGGCTATGCCTTTTTTCTATTTAAAACGGCATAGCCACTCTGCAATCATATTACAGGAGGAAGTTTATGGTTACCTATCATTCCATGAGTGAAAATGAATTGGAACAACTTTGTGATTTTGCTGCGCCGATCTGGAAAGAATGTTATCACGGTGTATTGCCTGAAGGTCAGATCGAACTGCTTATTCATAAATACTTTGATCCGGAAAACATAAAAGCGTTTCAAGCGCAGGGAATGCTTTATGACTATGTGCTGTTTGACGGTCAGCCAGCGGGCTTCATCGCCTATGAACTGCATGATGCCTATGTTTATCTTGACAAGCTCTATTTAAAGAGTGCGTATCGCGGCAAGCATATTTCTACTGCGGTGTTCAATGATCTGATCGCCCGGTATCAAAAGCCGATCCGCTTGAATGTCAATCAGGGCAATCGTCTGGGTATGCGTGCCTATCTGGGTTGTGGGTTCAAAATTATCGAAACCAAAGAATATCCGCTTCCCGGCGGGTTCGTCAATCGCGATTATATCATGGAAAAGCCGCTGTCTCCGACTACATAAATTGTCAGCGTCAATACTAAAAAATAAAATTCATGTGCTGTTATTCAACCATTTCGGTTGCGACGATCTGCTATAAATAAACGGACATGAACATGAAATCTCTGTGCCTTTCTACTTCGTGCGGTAAAAAAATTTTGTATGCCCGTACCGTACAGGTGAAAAATCGGCATATAGAATTTAAAAGAATCGAAATTTCTCATTGTAAAATAGGAAAAATTCCTGTATAATAGCGACGGATATTTCTCATTGAAATGAGGTGCTTTTATGGCATATTACAAACAACATATGAAAATGGCAGTCCGCCAGGCGATTGATGCGCTGAAAGAAACAGTGTATACACCTGTGGCGGAACTCCACGCAGAGGCTTATGTAACAAAAGAGCCAGTGCCGTTTGCACAGAAAACAGAGGGAACCCATTTGCCTAATTTAAAAAAAGGTGATACATGGGGAACACTTTGGGATTGTGCATGGTTCCATCTAAAAGGAACTGTTCCAAACGAGTGCAAAGATAAAAGCGTCGTGCTGATGCTTGATGTCTGCGGTGAAGCGTGTGTATTTGACGACACCGGTTGTCCGGTGCGCGGTCTTACTTCTGTACGATCGGATTTTGATCCATCGCTCGGCACACCGGCAAAACGCATCTATCGTTTTTTAGAGAAAGCGAACGGCGGCGAAGCAGTTGATCTTTGGATGGATGCCGGCTGCAACGATTTGTTCGGCGCATATAAAGGCGGTCATGTCGAACAGCTGTCGATTGCCGTGTGCAATGAAAAAGCACGCACGCTTTACTATGATATGCAGGTATTGTTTGAGTTGATCGAGGCGATTGACGAAAAAACACCGCGCCATCAGCGCGTTTTGCAGAAACTGTATGATGCAGCATGCGTTTTGGGCGATTTTTCCGATCGTGAAATTGATGCGGTCAATGAAATTCTTCGTCCGGAACTCGAGAAAAAAGGCGGCGATCCGGATCTGACAATTTCCGCGATCGGACATGCTCACATCGACCTTGCATGGCTTTGGCCGATTCGCGAAACAATCCGCAAAGGTGCGCGTACATTCTCGACTGCTGTTGAGAATATGGAGCGTTATGAGGACTATCGTTTCGGTGCAAGCCAGCCGCAGCTGTATGCATGGATGAAAGAATACTATCCTGCACTTTATGAAAAGGTCAAGCAGAAAGTCAAAGAAGGTAAATTTGAGCCGCAGGGCGCAATGTGGGTAGAGGCAGATGCCAATATTTCTTCCGGTGAAGCGCTCGTACGCCAGATTTTGTACGGAACAAAATTCTATAAAGATGAATTTGATTTCGATGTCAAAAACCTCTGGCTGCCGGACGTATTCGGATATAATGCTGCACTGCCGCAGATCCTCAAAAAATCGGGCATTGACTACTTTATGACCCAGAAATTAAGCTGGAGTGAGCATAACAAGTTCCCGCACCACACATTCATGTGGAAAGGCATCGATGGCACAGAAGTGCTCACACATATGCTTGCTGAGGAGACAT
Organism: uncultured Clostridia bacterium; assembly: GCA_944386285.1. Taxonomy (GTDB): domain Bacteria; phylum Bacillota; class Clostridia; order Oscillospirales; family Ruminococcaceae; genus Paludihabitans. The sequence continues at coordinate 5,773 of CALXAM010000011.1, forward strand.
ACAACGGCCCGGCAACCCCGAAAGCAATCAAAAAGGTTGAGCGTGACTTTGCACAGAGCGACGTCAGCGAAAATGCACTCATGCTGTTTGGTATCGGTGACGGCGGCGGCGGACCGTCTCCGGCACATATCGAGCGTTTAAACCGTGAGAAAAACCTCTCGGGACTGATTCCGGTTCGTCAGGAATGGGCGCGCGACTTCTTTGCACGCATTGACCATGATACTGACCGGTATCCGGTTTGGTCGGGTGAGCTTTACTTAGAAAAACATCAGGGTACACTTACCACACAGGCACGCAACAAATGGTATAACCGTAAAATGGAATTGTCACTGCGTGAACTTGAGTTTGCGCTGACACTTTCCGGAATGCCGTATGATAAAGAATGGCTCGATAATGTCTGGAAAGAAGTACTCTTGTATCAGTTCCATGACATCATTCCGGGTTCGTCGATCGACCGTGTCTATGACGAATCGCTCGCACGCTACAAAGTGCTTTATGAGCAGGTCAACGAAAAAATTAAAGAAGCATATGAAATGGTGGCAAATAAAGCTGGCGGCGATGTGCTTATTAACGCACTTTCCTGGGAAGTCAGCCGCGTAGTCCAGACAGAAGACGGCTTAAAACTCGTGACCGTCCCGCCGATGGGTTATGCGCGTGTGGATGAAGGCGATGAGGTTTCAGCAGATGAATTTGAACTGAATGCAGACGGTCAGATGATTGAAAACACCTTCCTGCGTGTAACATTTGACGAGGACGGCACAATTTCCTCCATCTTCGATAAGACAAACGAGGTCGAAGTGCTTAAAGCAGGCACAAAAGGAAACCGCCTGAGCGTATACAGTGATAAAGGCGACTGCTGGGATATCCCGATCACCTATCGTGACAAAGCGCCCGAAGCATTCACACTGGTGGAAGCAAACGCATATCTGGATGGTACGAGCGCAGTGATGGAGCAGAAATATACCTATCATAACTCGACGCTTACCCAGAAAATCCGTCTGTCGGCAACATCTGCCCGCGTGGATTTCGAAACAAATGTCGACTGGAACGAATCGTTCAAGATGCTCCGCACCTCGTTTGATGTGGATGTCATGGCAGAGAATGCGTCGTATGAGATTCAGTTCGGTAATATCAAACGTTCCACCACGGACAACACCACATGGGATATGGCGAAATTCGAGGTATGCGGCAACAAGTGGGCGGATCTCTCCGATCATAACTACGGTGTTGCACTGTTGAACGACTGCAAATACGGCTATCGCATCAAAGGTTCGGAAATGGACTTAAACCTGCTTCGCAGTCCGAAATATCCGGGCAAGCACGCGGATATTGCACAGCATTCGTTTACCTATTCGATCTATCCGCATGCAGGCGATGAAGCAGAAGGACAGGTCGCACTCGAAGCATATGAGTTAAATATTCCGGTGCACTATGCAAAAGCATCGCAGACAGCCGAAACTGAGGCTTGCTGTGGTTCGTTTGCAAGTGTGGAAGGCAGCGCAATCATCGAAACGGTCAAACCTGCGGAAGCAGGCGACGGCGTGATTGTACGTCTGTATGAGCATACCGGCGCACCGGATCGCATTCTTGTTTCGTTTGATAAAAACTATCGTGAAATCGTACGGTGCGATCTCATGGAACGTGAGCAGGAGGTTCTTGCTTCCGATGCGGCGGAAGTGGAGCTGTCTGTGGGCGGATTCGAGATCGTAACGCTCAAGCTGAAAGCATAAAAGGCATTGAAGGGATGATGTGCGGTGCAGGAAGAAAGTGTTCGGTTTTTCTCTTACACTGTGCAAAATAATCCTTTTTAAAAGACATTGTCTGTATAACAGAAACGCCTAAACATCGGACGCTGATGAAATCATAATGGTGGGGGCTGCGTGAAAACGGAAATTCATGCGCCTCGGTTTCATCAAATTCCAGATGGTTTTGGTGTGTCTGTGCGGATGCAATAACGGAAAAGATAAAGAGGCTCCTGTTCCTTCTGGGACAGGAGCCTCTTTGATATTATGGGTGGATTTTGTCGCTGCCGGCGGTGATTTGAAAGTTTTCACGGTAGACGGTCGGGGTACAGTTATATGTGCGTTTAAACAGAAGCGTAAAATAGGACGAATCGGAAAAACCACAGAGTTTGGCGATGTCTGTGACCGAAAGATCACTGATGCGCAAAAGGGTGCCGGCTTTTTCCATCCGTAGCGAGAGAATCAGCTGATGCGGTGTTTGTCCGCAGGATTCTTTGAATGTCCGGTTGAAATACGCTTTGCTCAGATCAAGCGAGGCAATCAGTTCGCTGATGGAAATTTCCTCGGTGAAATGCTCCCGGATGTATGCGATGGCTTTTAAGATATGCCGGTTTGTTTTTGACAAAGACTGCATGGAATCGCGCTGACTTTGTGCAATATCAGCGATGAGATACTGCGTGAGCGCGTTGATTTTTAACCGGTTTTGTTCCGGTAACGCAAGAAGCCATTCGATTTCCTCAAAGAGCTGAATGAGCCGGTCTTCGTGCGGGCTGGAGAGCTTTGCAGGGAGTGCATTTAACACAGGATGATCGTAAAGCGGCTATGCATGGATAGGATCACCGAAAAAGTAACCATCGGGGAGATATCGGCTTCCGCACACGTCAAAACACAGGACATAGCAGTTGTACGGCGGTACGCCGGCAACGCACTGACCAGGTTTTCGGACAGAAATATCCCCTTTGGAAAAAGGTGTGAATTTGCCGTCAATCCATACGCCGCCGTCGCTTTTGGTGTAATATTCAATCTCATAGTCATAACAGATGCGCTTGTTTAAACGGATCGGTTTTTCGTCAAAGCCTTCAAAATAGCCGGTGAATCGACCATAGTGAAGCAGGGAAGGACGAAATTGCGTGTCATCAAGTTTCAAATACAGATCTCTCCTTGGAAAATATCTTTTCTTTAAAGATAGTACACTTTTCTTATATTGTAAAGACGAAAATTATAGAAATCAAACGTTTTTTTGTGTATGATAATGATACTTTCATTACAGAGAACAAAGGAGTGTCTTCATGGAGCAGCTTACAACACATCAGCGGATGCAGCTTGTTTTTGACCATAAAGAACCGGACAGAATCCCCATTTGGGATACGCCGTGGAACGGAACAATCTCCCGTTGGAAGCGCGAGGGAATGCCTGATAAATTCGATGGAGAAACCTATGTGGACTATTTGGGACTTGATAAAATTGCGCGTTTTCAGCCGGACAATTCACCGCGGTTTGAAGCCAAGGTGTTAGAGCGTACCGACACATATCAGATTTATACAACGCAGTGGGGTGCCACACAAAAGGAACTTATTGGTGAGGATACTACGCCGGAATTTCTGCACTTTACAGTGACTGACCGTGAAAGCTGGGAAGAGGCAAAAAAACGGATGCTGCCGACAAAAGACCGCATCAACTGGAATTACTTAAAGGAAAACTATCAAAAATGGCTCGATGAGGGCTATTGGAAAGTTGCCAATCTGTGGTTTGGATTTGATGTGACGCATTCATGGATGTGCGGAACGGAAACGATTTTAATTGCCATGCTCGAGGACCCGGAGTGGTGTGTGGATATGTTCAACACGATGCTCGATTTGCATATTGCGCTGTATGAAATGGTGCTGAATGAAGGATATCGGTTCGACTGTGTATGGTGGTGGGACGATATGGGGTATAAGCACAATCAGTTCTTCTCCAAAACGGTCTATCGTGAACTGTTAAAGCCGGTGCATCAGCGCGCGATTGACTGGGCACACAGTAAAGGAATGAAAGCACAGCTGCATTCCTGCGGCGATATTATGTCGTTTGTGCCGGAACTTACAGAAATTGGATTGGATGCACTTAATCCGCTCGAAGTCAAAGCGGGGATGGACCCTGTCAAGTTAAAAGAAACGTATGGAGATCGTCTGGTACTGCATGGCGGTGTGAATGCACTGCTTTGGAATCAGATGGACGACTTGAAAACGGAGCTAAACCGACTGATTCCGATTTTAAAACAGCAGGGCGGCTATATTTTCTCAACGGATCATTCGATTCCGAATACAGTCAGTTTAGCAGAGATGAAAGAGATTATTTCGCTGATTAAAACAATCGGTGCATATTAAACATGCAATGGAGTGCCTTTGCAGCACTCACGAAAAAGACGGGATCGTTTCAAACGATCCCGTCTTTTGATCTTGTGTGATCATGTACTGCGCAAAGAAATGGGCTTTATAATCAAGTGATCCGCCAAAGTGAATACATCGCACACACCTTTATAAGTACACCATTGCGGCATTTTTGCATACCGATGTACGATAATCCGAAAACAACCGATCGATTCCTTGACGGAAAACACGAAATCTTTTTTGACGATTTCTTTCTCACATGGAGCGTTTGGAATATGCATGGTTTCTTTTAAAGAAAGGTGTGCTTCATCAGAACCGGTAAATAACGCAATATATTCAGGAAACACAATGCCCGAACGATGATGAGATAACAAACCGATTCCAATGCTTTCGATTTCCTGTGGATGTTTGAAAACACCGGTAACATCTAAGTTTTCAAGTGTGCCTAACCATTGACCGCACAGATAATCACATCCCTCGCTGAAATCGCTTGTTTCATGAAGAGCTGTTTCTGAAAAAAGTCCTTTTAATGCATCGGCGTCGTGATTTTCTATCGCCATTATTATTTGCTGGCATTTTTCATCATTTTTCTCTTCTTCAGTTTTGAATATGTTGTTTATATTACAGCCCGTCATACAAACAACAATTCCAAATAGAAGTAGAATACACAGTATGTTTCTTTTCATGGCGGTTACTCCCATATATTTCAACCTTTTATCTTTGTTTGCCCTCTCCTGACATTTCCTACCCTAATTATAATGAAGTGTAATACTTCATGCAATGAGACGGT
>CALXAM010000012.1 GCA_944386285.1 uncultured Clostridia bacterium
GTAGCGTAATTCTCATGATCGGTACAGGCAACGTGGATGTATCTGTGTTCCCCGTGGCAGAAAAAGCTCTATGGAAGATTATCTGCTTCTTGCAGAAAACGGAGCCGTTCTCTTTTCTGGACTTGGCAACGGACGAAAAGGAACTGCACCGGCTCTTTGACGAGGAACATATAGAAAACATCGTTGCGTATATCGAAGCATTGCAGGAAATCGGTGCATCAGCTTCTTTTGATGATAAATACAGTCACGCTGTCGGTGTCTTGAAGCTGATACAGGGAATGTCACAGCTTGGAAATACGCTGAATATATTCAAGAGTGGCATGATTGACTTTGCCCACAAGCTCCATGACAGCAAACGCACACCGGATGGATATGCCGCCGCTTTTGCGGAGCATTTTCCCAAAGACGATATATCTCCCGACAATTCCATGTGGATGCAGCTGACCAATACCACGATGCAATATGTATCCGCTGTCATGCCGGAGAAAGAGATACCGCAGCTTGTGAAGCGTATGCACTACGTTTCCTTTGTGGGAATGTTCCGTTCTGATTTGTTTGAGGGATTATGTGTCGGTCATGCGCCGAGGTTATGCCCCATCTGCGGCAAGTGGTTTCTGACCACCGATGCAAGGCAGACAAAATACTGCGGAGGTCTTGCACCGGGGGACAAGCTCGGACGCACTTGCCGTCAGATCGGTGCAAAACAAGGCAGAGAGCAGAGGGAGCTTGCGGACGATCATCCCATTAAAGCAATCTATACACGCCGAATGAACACGATCACGCAGTATCTCCACCGTGGCACTCTGGACGAGCAGACCGCCGCTGTGATGAAGCTGTTGGCAAAAAGCAAACTGGACTATGCCACCAAGTTTGTTGACTATGCAAATGGAAATTATGAAAAAGAAATGGAACAGGCAGCGTTACTTGCAGAAGCAAGAGCGAAGATGAAATAAAAGTTTTTCTATGAGGGGAGGTGCGCCAAATGTCCGAAGAACGCTTCTGGAATACCGATGAATATGCCAGCACAGCAAAATTCGCTGTGCTGGATGGAGCTATGACTATGCGACAGGCAGGGCGCATCTTCCGTCTTGAACCTGCGCCGCCCAAGGTGGAGGACATCAATGATTACATAATTTCCGCTGTCCGTGAAAAGGATATGAACTACTTTGCATACTTCCTCCATCACTACGAGTCCAGGCTGAACAAGCGAGTGTACCGCTTTCTGCTGACCGAGGGCATTGACCGATACGACCCTTTGCGTTTTCTGGATTACAAGCTTTCTTGCGTTCTCGTCATGTTGGAGTGTTTGCAGAATTATGTTCCCGACAAGGGCGCAGACTTTCTGACCTACGCCCATCATTTCATCGGCAACGCACTTCTGGATTGCCGCCGACAGGAAGAAGCAGGCTCATTCAAATCTCTGGACGAATACAAAGCTGCCCGTGGCATTGCATGGCTCTACAACAATTCCGGCAAGAGCGCAAAGGAAGTCATTGCCGAGTACGCCGCAGAGCAGAACTGTACCGAAGAAACCGCCGCCGAATATCTGACCCTTGCAAGACAGAACCGCCGCCGTGTTCCGTTTTATTCGACCATGCAGGACGAGGACAGCGAGGAAACGGGCGAAGATGTTACCTGTGACGACAGTTAGAACTATGCGGATATTCTCTGGAACGGTATTCGAGCAAAAGAAGTGCAAGCCGCTTTTGACAAACTCAGTTATAAGGAACAGGATTTTCTTGAAAGACGCAATGCGATTTGCATGAACTGCGGACGGGTGATGCCTTGGGACGAGCGAACTTCTTTTGAAAAGCTGTCAACCGACTACGAGTATAGCAGCACCAGCGGCGCAGAGCGTTTTTAGAAAAGAGTGGTAGAAAAGATGACCGGACTTCTGTTGGATGCCGGTGTTCTCGGTGTGGTGGAATTGAAGCTGACCGACAAAAACAAAAAAATCGCCGCCGCTGCATACGAGTACAAAGCAGTACATTGGTATGCAAACGACGACGATGAGTGGGGAGAAATTCGTTTTGACTTTTCTGTCAGAACTGCTCAGATCGTAAAACTGGCAGACGGCGATTTGAGCAGATCGAATGTCTTTGCAAAAATCGCAATCCGTCAAATTCTGACACTCTCCGTGAGTGAGCTTCCGAAGAAATTGACGATTCCCTTTGAGTTGGAAATGGAGAGAATACGATACGGGAGCTGATCGCTGCGGCGGGTTTTTATATACCTCTTGCTCCCCCCGTAGGCACAGAAAACCTTTTCTCAGAAAATACAAAACCGATGCAGCGTCCATGTCATTGAGCCTGTACGTTGTATCGGTTTTTGCATTTGCAGCAATGCTCGCTTTTGCTCTATAAGCAAAAAGTCCCTTTGCCGCACTTTATCCAATTACATGATATAATATTAGCGAAAGAGTAGGAGAAATGCTATGAACATAAAAAAGATTACGAAAAACATACTGCTTTCATTAGGGATTTTTCTGCTCGCTGTCGTTCTGAGCATATTGTTTCAAAAGCTCGAAGTCGGGGAACATATTACAATAATTTTTATGTTTGCAGTGTTCTTGATTTCTCTTTTGACGGATGGATACGCATATGGAATTATCTCTGCCATTGGTGGAATGCTGGCGGTCAACTATGCTTTTACCTATCCGTATTTTGCATTGGATTTCAATATCCCGGTAAATCTGATTTCGGCAATCATTATGACGGCAGTATCAATATTGACCGGTATGTTGACCACAAAAATCAAAAATTATGAAGCTGAAAAAGCAAAGAGCGAACGAGAGCGTATGCGTGCGAATCTTCTCAGGGCCGTTTCTCACGATTTAAGAACACCACTTACTGCAATCTACAGTGCCAGTTCCATATTGCGAAACAAAAAGAAAATGCTTACCGAAGAACAGCAAGATGTCATGTTAAAAAACATAGAGGAAGATTCGGAGTGGCTTGTTCGGATGGTTGAGAATCTTCTCTCCATCACCAGAATCAACAATGAAAAAATCAAGATTGAAAAAACATCTGTAATTCTGGATGAACTCATTGATTCAGTAATGACAAAATTTCTGAATCGTCATCCTGAGCAAAAGGTTACTATAGATATTCCAAATGAGATTGTAGTGGTATCCGTTGATCCCATTCTGATTGAACAGGTATTGATGAACCTTTTGGAAAACGCAGTTTTCCATGCCGAGAATATGACCCATATCATTCTTCGTGTGTTTGCATCGGAGCGAAAGGTTATATTTGAGATTGCGGATGATGGCTGCGGCATCCGTGAAGATATGTTGAAAGACATTTTCGGTGGAACATACGGAACACAAAACAACTCTGCTGACGGCAAGAAAAGAAATGCCGGTATAGGTCTTTCTGTGTGTGCCACAATCATCAAAGCACACGATGGAGAAATCAGTGCTGAGAATAGAAAAGATGGTGGTGCTTTATTCCGCTTTACGCTCGGAAAGGAGGACTCAGCTTATGATGAATAATAAATATAAAATCCTTTTTGTAGAGGATGACTCCAATATTCGTACTGTTATAACTACCTTGCTGGAAACAGAAGGGTATCAAGTCATCTGGGCTGGTACCTGTAAGTTTGCACAAGGACTGTTTACATCGCATCAACCGGATGTAGTAATTTTAGATTTGGGACTGCCGGATATGGACGGAATGCGTTTTCTGGAATTTGTACGCCGAGATTCGTTGACCCCCATTATTGTTCTATCGGCTCGTTCCAATGACCGAGACAAAGTGAGAGCTTTGGATGCCGGTGCAAACGACTATGTAACAAAACCTTTCAGTACGGAGGAATTGCTTGCCCGTATCCGTATGATTTTAAGGAATTATCAGCATAGAGCTGACAGTGGTAAACTGCCCGGTGGAAAATTTCAAGTGCAGGATATGGTGATTGACTACGATGCCAGACAGGTTTTCATTGCCGGAAAAGAAATCAAGTTATCACAGACAGAGTACAACATCGTTGCATTGCTCTCTGAACATTGCGGAAAAATGATGACCTATTCAGCCATTATAAAGGGTGTATGGGGTTATCCAGATGAAGGAAGCACAAAAAAATTGCAAGTAAACATGGCTAACATCCGAAAGAAATTTGGAGTAAAACCGGGAGAAGCCCGCTACATCACCAATGAATTAGGTGTGGGGTATCGTATGAATGGAGATAACGCCGACATCCAGGATTCGTGAATGTTCCTTTTGCCGTGCTTTTACTAATTCCAAGATATAATGTAAAAAACAGCATTTAGCTTGTCATAAGAAAGCGAAAAGGAGAATTGATTTATATGATCTATGCAATTGTTTTATTTGCTGTAACATACGTGCTGATGCTTGCCTTTGGCAAGTACCGTACATACATAGCTTTGGGATCTGCTGCAATTTTCATTATTTCCGGTATGCTTCCTTTTGACCAAGTGTTTAGTTCCATTGACTTTAATGTTCTTCTGATGATCGCCGGTACAATGGGGTTGGTTCAGCTGTTTATCGACAGCAAGATGCCTGCGCTTCTTGCCGATCTCGTAATGGAAAAGGTTCCAAACATCCAAATAGCCGCAGTTGCATTAGCTCTCTTTGCAGGTATCATTTCTGCATTTGTCGATAATGTTGCAACTGTTTTGATGGTAGCTCCGATTGCGCTGGAAATCTGTAAGAAGCTGAAAACTAACCCTGTGCCTTTTATCATTGCGATTGCAGTATCGTCCAACCTGCAAGGCGCAGCAACTTTAGTCGGTGATACCACAGCCATCATGCTGGGCTCTTATGCAAACATGAGCTTCCTTGACTTTATCTTCTATGATGGTAAACCCGGTATTTTCTTTGCAGTCGAATTGGGTGCTGTTGCATCTGCCCTTATTCTGGCATGGCTCTTTCGAAAGGAAAAGCAGCCGGTTCCCAAAGGTTCTCCCTGTACAGTTGTCACCGATTTTGTTCCCACAGTTCTGTTGGTTGGCATGATCGTCCTTCTGATCTGTGCTTCTTTTATTCAGAATAAGCCTGCCATTACAAATGGTCTGATCTGTATGGGATTGCTCATTATCGGTATGGTTTACAGCATGTTCAAGACGCACAACAAAGATTCCGTCATTCGTCCTTTGAAAGCTGTAGATTTTGAAACTATCGGTCTGCTGTTCGGTCTGTTCCTGATGATCGGCGGTATCTCCAATATGGGTGTGATTGATGCCGCTGCGGAACTGCTGGCAAAGCTGGGCGGAGGAAATGTATTTATCCTGTACACTGTCATCGTATGGGCGTCTGTTCTTCTATCTGCCTTTATTGACAACATTCCTTACGTTGCTACCATGCTGCCGGTAGTTACCGGACTTGCCGGAACATTAGGAATTGAACCAACTTTGTTGTACTTCGGATTGCTCTCCGGTGCGACTCTTGGCGGAAACTGTACTCCGATTGGTGCATCCGCAAATATTGCCGGTATTGGCATCCTGCGCAAAGCAGGCTATGAGGTTAAAACGAAAGATTTTACCCGCATTGGTATTCCGTTCACCTTGGCGGCTGTCATTCCTGCGTATATCTATTTCTGGCTGCTTTATGCCTAAAACCTGATGATTTGCTCGACACCGAAAAAACGATTCAAAGGAGGCGATAGAATGAATTTAGCAAGAATTATGATCCCAAAGGTCAGCACGGTGTTTTTGAAAGAAAACCAGTCTGTCCGACAGGGATGGGAAATTATGAACCGAAACGGCTACACGGCAATTCCAGTGCTGGATACCGACGGAAAATACATAGGTACAGTCAGTGAAGGAGATTTTCTTAAATTTATCATAGCTGCCGGAACTCTTGATACTCAAAATATGGAAAGCCATCGGGTCTGACGCAGCTTCTCTCACTGGATCGGCGGCATGGGTATCCTTGTGTTTGTACTGATCTTTATCCCTGAGAGCAACGATGGCTCGTCCATGCACTTGCTTCGTGCGGAAAGCCCCGGCCCACAGGTAGGTAAGCTCGTATCCAAAATGAAAGTGACTGCGAGAATTTTATACTTGATTTATTTAGGTATGACAGTTCTTGAAGTTATCATTCTCATGTTGGATGAACCCATTCCGGGATATGAAAGTGAACAGTTCTTCTTCAGCCTGCTTGCGACATTTGGCTGTGCCGGTACCGGTGGCTTTGGTTTTATCCCCGGCAGTTTTGAGCTATTCCATCCGTTCTCGCAGTATGTGATGTCAATTTTCCTGATCCTGTTCGGCTGTAATTTCAGCCTGTACTATCTGCTGCTCATCGGAAAGATTAAGGATGTCCTGCGAAGCGAAGAAGTTAGAGCATATTTTGCAATCATTGCAGCCGCTGTCGGATTTGTGTTTATCAGTCTGGTAGGGCGCTTTGAAGCATTCCCACAGGTCTATACTACGGAGGAAGCGTTTAGACATTCTCTGTTCCAGGTAGCATCTTTGATGACCACAGCAGGCTATACAACCACGGACTATCATGTATGGCCGCAGCTGGCTACAACAACTTTGGTTGTGGTTATGTTTATTGGTGCTATGGCCGGCTCAACCGCAGGCGGTATTAAAGTATCCCGAATTGTCATCGCCATGAAAGGTGCGTACATCAATGTAAGAAAGCTGATAAACCCTCGTTATGTTCCTCATACGAAGTTTGAAGGAAAAACACTTGAAAGTAAAACAATTAACGACGTATTCGCTTTTATTACTTTGTTCTTCTTTATTTTCCTTGCAGCACTATTCCTCCTGTCTTTCGATCCTATAAATGGTCAGACCATAACGATCATATCGGATGCAGGTACATACGATGTGAAACACGGCTTTTTCAGCAATTTCTCGGCTGTACTCACTTGTATTTCCAATGTAGGGCCTGCGTTTGAAGCGGTAGGACCATATTCCAGCTTTGCAGGTTACAACAATTTCTCTATGATTGTTTTGACCTTTACTATGCTTCTTGGACGCTTGGAGATTCTGCCTGTTTTAATTCTGTTTAGCAGAAGAACATGGAGAAAAGCCTGAAAAATGATGGCTGTCGCTGCGAATAGCAAGTAAAAAAGTAAATCCAGTCTGCCCCATTGTAAGTTTGGGGCAGACTGGATTTTGGTTAGTCAAGCGGTTTGTACTCCGTTACAGATCTCAAATAAGTTTCGGGATCGCCGTTCAAAATAAGGTCGGCATACTCCAACGGTGCATTGTAGATGAGATAGTCAAGCTCTGACCGTTCGTACATATTACGGGCGACTTCGTTCTCCACGGCAATGGTGTCAATCGCAATCATGCTACCATCGGTGAATTTCAGTTCCACACAGCAATTATCCATGTTGTAGGCACAAGATACTAAGGTTTTCATGGTATGTCCTCCATAATTCGTTGTAAGAAAGAAAATCCCGTCTGACTTCCTGTTAGAAATCAGACGGGATTTGTCCGTATGCACCCCGGAAACCGTCAGCTAACAGTTGATAAGTAAATTAGTTCCTTATCACTGTTAAGCCAACGGTTCATGCGTTTTTTCTTATTTGATACAGCCCGTGCCGTCAAACAACGGAATAAAGCTTTCTTTTTGTGTGCCGCCTTCTTGAATGAATGCGTTTTGAATGCCGATGCGCTGTGCAAACGAAACGGCTTCGTCGTATTCCTCTGCCGTGATCGTCCGGCAAAGTTCGGGAAAGTCTTTACAGTGCGGAAGCGGCGTGTACTGATTCATGAGGCTTATAAAAATTTGGTCGCCGTATGCGTCGTAGAGATCGCGGAGAATCTCCTTTGTTTCGCTCATGCGTCCCGGCAGCATCAAATGGCGCACAATCACACCGCGGCGCATCATTCCGTCTTTATCCCATTCGATTGGGGTGCATTGACGCACCATCTCTGCAATCGCCGCACGTGCCACCTCCGGATAATTCCGTGCACTGGAATAGCGTCCGGCATAGTCCGGGTGGTCATATTTGCAGTCGGGGAGATAGATATCGATGAGTCCGTCGAGCATTTTGAGTGTTTCGACGGATTCATATCCACCGCAGTTATATACAAATGGGATAGAAATATGGTGAGAATACGCATAGTTGATCGCTTCGATGATATGCGGGACATAGTGCGTCGGGGTTACCAGATTGATATTATGCGCACCTTGTGCCTCTAATTCCAAAAAGATTTCACCGAGCCGTTTGGCTGTGATCGGGACACCGTCATGAACGGTGCTGAGCGCGTAATTCTGGCAGAATACGCACCGCAGATTGCAGCCTGAGAAAAACACCGTTCCTGATCCGCGGCTGCCGCTCAAACACGGCTCCTCCCAGAAATGGAGCGCCGCCCGTCCGACCATCAGCGTGTCGGTCATACCGCACACACCCGTTTGTCCGGCAGTTCGGTCAACCCCGCACATCCGCGGGCACAGTGTGCAGTGCTGGTATGCATCAGTCATTTGCCCCACCAGTATCCCGGCTCCTTGTTTCCGCGCAGGACATCCAGGCAGAAGTCCATTGTGCCATGTTCCCATAACTGGTCAACACCGTATGTTTTGACGTCCTGTTCGAATGCGTCCAGCAGTCGTGCACGCTCGTCACTGCCTTTTTCAGTCAGTAAAATACGTAAGTACCGTACTGCCATGAATTCACGGCGAATACGCCAAAGGATTGCCGGAGAAGAAGCGGCATCTTCCATACGGCGAAAGAGTGACTCACATTGTTCGACAAGTTCCATTGTGTGCCACGGTTTGTCGGGATGGTTGAAGCAGTAGAGATGACAGCCTTTGTCAAGCGCTGCATGATAGACGGTTTCCATGTATTCTTTCATGAGCGGTGCTGCCGGACCGTACAAATAAGCGAGAAATTCATCCACTGCTTGTTGTTCATCGGTATTCGGGTCCCACAGACATTTAGAAATTAAGTATGCGCGCAGATTTGTCATTTCGCCGCCGCTTGGTTCAGGACATCCCTGTTCAAAGATGCCTTTGACGCCGTGTTCGACAAAGAAACGAATATTGTCTGCAAGTACGTGGAAGTTCGGGTGCGGCATCCAGTAATGTGAGAAATTTGTCACGTAGTCCCAGATATACAGCCGGTCGCAGATCTTGCTCCAGCCGATGATGTCCTCCGCAAGACTTGCCTCGCCGTTTGGCGTAGGAGCGTCCGGATCATCCGTACGGCATTCCCGCAGCGGATGGATAAAGCAGCATTCAATCGTGCAAAGACGTACACATACATTTTTTCGCGGCTTTGTTTTCTTTGGTGGTGTCCGTGTAAATTGATACGCGAGCGTATCAATGATAACGTTCGGAAATTCTTCTTCGATGGCTTTCGCAACCTGGTTTACAAACCGGATCATTGTGCCGGCATGGCTGCCCTCTTCTTCGTCAATCGCGCGGCATTTGTCACAGGTGCATACATTATAGTTATCATCTTGAGAAACGGAGAAAATCGTTGCGTCCGGCTGACGGCGCAGTTCTTCTTTTACGTGTTCAATTACCAGCGCTAAAACCTCTGGATTGGAAAGACATAACTGCGTTTTTTCACGCAGACGCTTGCCGTCACGCAGTGCGTAATATTCGGGGTGTTCGTCGAAATATTGATTGGGCGGTAAAAGCTTTGTCACCGTGTGAACAAAAAAACCGTCCGCATAGCGTACGCTGCCGCCGTGCTGTGGCTCAAACGGGACAGACCAGCCGTTTGCCCGCCGGCATACCGCAAAATCGGGATGGTGCATCATCTCGCCCATATGCGGGTCGCGGTATTCCAGTACTGGATGATAGGTGTAGTCGGTGTGATCCGGCACTTCGATGGTTGGCTGTTCTGGTACATAGGTGTCGTTTGGTGTAAAGAAACGAACGCCTAAGCAGTCCTCCAAAAAGGAATAGACACAGTAAAGCGCGCCGCGTCCATTTCCACCCAGAACTAAATTGTCGTCCACTACGCGAATGAGCGTATCTTCTTGGCCGAGTGCAAGAATTTCACCAGTAATACCGATTGCATCGGTACGAGGACTTGCGCCGACGAGAATTTCGGGCCCCATTTTTTTCATATGGCCAGTCGAAACGGGAAATGTATCACCACAGATTTGTGACAGATAGTGCGAAAGCTCCTGTGCAGCATACCGAACCGGTTCGCTTGCATTCGGTGCAATCTGAATGGACGCACGTGCGATTCCGTTTTCCGATAGTTTCATGGCTGGTGCCTCCTCTTTTTAAGCACGTGCTTTCTTTAAAAGATCGTGCTTGATATCATAAAGTTTCTGTGAGAGATCGACATAGTAGGTATGCGGGTTTTCAAAACGTTTCACTTCGTCCCAGAGCGTTTCGATCTGCTCGGCACAATACGTGCGGATCGTTTCAATATCGGGCGATTCATACACGCATTCGCCTTTTAAAAAGACCGGAACAAGCAGTTCTTTTGCGACAAAATCAGTAACGGTTTTGCGTTTCCAGGTAGCTTCCGGATCGAACAGTTCAAGCGGCTTGGTTTCGTCGATTACTTCGTCGTGTACGCACAGAAGGTCAGCGATTGCCTTGCCGGTTTCTTTTTCAAACAGACGGTATACCTTTTTAAAGTGCGGATTCGTAATTTTTGCGGTGTTTTCGCTCACTTTGATTTTCGGGATGATCGTATCACTGCCCGCAGGTTTTATAGCGCTCAGTTTATAGACACCACCGAAGACTGGTGCGCTTTTTGAAGTAATGAGTCGTTCACCCACGCCGAACGCGTCAATCTTTGCGCCTTGTTCCAAGAGTGTTTCGATGATATATTCATCGAGTGAGTTTGATGCGACGATCTGACAAAACGGCAGTCCTGCGTCGTCGAGCATCTTGCGGGCTTTGCGTGACAGGTAAGTGATATCGCCCGAGTCAATGCGGATCGCACAGGAAGTGATGCCCTGCGGCAAAAGCACTTCTTTAAACGCACGAATGGCGTTCGGTACACCGCTTTTTAATACATTATACGTATCGACCAGCAATGTTGCATTGTGCGGATACGTGCGGCAGTAGGTAACGAATGCATCGTATTCACTGTCAAACATCTGCACCCAGGAGTGTGCCATTGTGCCGCCTGTCGGGACACCGTAGACACGGTCGGACAGCGCACAGGCGGTGGAAGAACAGCCTGCAATATACGCCGCGCGTGCACCCAATACGGCACCGTCTGCACCCTGTGCACGGCGGGAGCCAAATTCGGAAACAGGACGGCCCTTTGCTGCACGAACAATGCGGTTTGCCTTGGTGGCAATTAACGACTGATGGTTAATGGATAAAAGCAAAAACGTTTCGACAATTTGTGCTTCGATGATAGGCGCACAGACGGTGAGAATTGGTTCATGCGGAAAAATCGGTGTACCTTCAGGTACAGCGTAAATATCACCTGTAAAGTGAAAATCTTTTAATAGTGTGAGAAATTCTTCTGAGAATAACTGCTTTTTGCGCAGATATTCGATGTCCTCTGGGGTGAAATGCAGCGACTTAATGTAATCAATAACCTGTTCAAGGCCTGCTGCAATCGCAAAGCCGCCATTGTCTGGTACTGTGCGGAAAAACAGGTCAAAATAAGCGGTGTCGCCGCTGCGTCCACTTTTTAGATATGCGTTTCCCATTGTGAGTTCATAGAAATCACAGAGAAGTGTATAATTTCGTTCGGTATAAGCATCCATCAAGAAACCCTCCTAAAAATCAGTGCTTTTTCCGTTTTAATATCGTCATAAGAACTTGAATCAGTGGTTTTAAATTAAAGAGTAACAGTCCCAAAACAAGCACTGCTTCAATGAAAATCCAGCCCGGGGTTTCAAAAATCATCACGAGACTTTGAATGAGAAGGATAATCGTATTCACTGTTGTTCGCATAGGGTAGACGCGCATTTTAATGAGTTTGCGCGCTGTAATGACACGCAGAATAAATACCACAAAGTAGCAGAAGAACGTTGCGAATGCCGCACCGTTTACACCCCAAATAGGAATTAGAATGATATTTAATACGACGTTAATGATTGCACCAACAGAAATTGTTGCAAATGAGAAAATACTCTTTTTCTCAACAGTATAGACACTTCCGGCAAATGCACCAAAGCAGTTAAATACGGTTGCCATAATAAGGAACGGAATGTACTCCCAAGCACCATAATAGCTATCTTGTGCCAAAAGGATAACTGCGAGCTTTGAAAATGGAATCAGTGTTGCGCCTACCATAAAAATGAGCGCGCTGTATGATTTGAAAATTTTTGAGAAGAAACGGCTTCGCCCTTTTTCTTCTGTGATTGCGGAAATCTGCCATGCGCTTATAAAAATTGTCGAGCATACGCTGATAATCGTTGGCAGTTTATAAGATACAGCATACAGACCGTTTGCTTCGTTTCCAAGCATGTAGGACACAATAAAACGGTCGGATACGTTTGTGATCCACCAGCAGAGCATGTTCGGAATCAGCGGGAGTGAATATAAAATCATCTCTTTCCACAAAGAAAGATTGATGTGTTTAAAATCTACATAACGCCAAAGACTTGCGATGAAAAATAGAAAAGTTGCCGACAGCAGATCAGAACACACGATGGCCATAATATAGCCAATTACGCCAAATTTAAACACGACCAAGAATAAAATGTTGAATATAATCGTTGTGATCGTACTTAAGATACCGTCAAATGCAAACAGCTTTACAAGTCCTCTTGCACGCACAAACTGCGAGCAGATCGATCGAAGCGATGAGGTTAGCACAAAGATATACACAAGCAGCGTGTGTCCTGCGATTGTTTTCACCATGGAAATCAGCGGCGCAAAACATAACAGCAGGATAAAGCCAATGAACAATGTCAAAAAACCGTTTGTGAGCACTTGGCTTTTATTGACGGATTTATCAAGACCAAATCGGATAATGGCATTAACGATTCCAAGCGTCACGAGTGGCAAAAGCAGGTTGCCGCACTGCACAATTAAATCGGTAACGGAATATTCCGCAGGCGACAGCGCCCACGTATAAAGTGGCATCAGCAAAAACACTAAAAACTTTGAACTGAATGTGCTGATTGCAAAAATTACAGTATTTGAGGCAAGACGTTTATACTTGTCCACGATACTCCTCCTGACAAACGAAAATACGTTTCCATTATTTTGTACATTTCTTTTTGTTTGATTATACCACATTTCTTTTATAAAAGGAAAGAGCAACCGAAAAAACTCATACGAATTTTGACAAAAAACAGTTGCAAATTAAAAAAGGCGTGATATACTTGCAGTAACAAATTCGTGTGCAGGCACGAAACAGATAGAAAGGAGTATCTCCATGCTTTACAAAGACAAAAATGCACCGATTGAAGCGCGTATCCGTGATCTTCTTTCCCGAATGACACTTGATGAAAAGCTTGATCAAATTGATCAGGACTTATCAACCATTGACTGGGAGAAAATCGAAGAGCCGCTGCGCAGTGAGTGCAAAGAAAAAATGGAAAAACGGAAAACGGATTCTCGTGTACACAACGCATTGCAGCGTTACGCTGTCGAGCATACCCGCTTGGGAATTCCGTACTTTATCCACGAGGAAGCGCTGCACGGTCTGCATCGTTCGGACGCAACCATTTTCCCGCAGCAGATTACACTTGCAAGCACGTTTTCGCCCGAGCTTGCCTATGACATGGGACGTGCGATCGCCGAAGAATCCCGTGCAAAGGGCATTTGTGAAGTGTTTGCACCGGTGCTTGATTTGGCACGTGACCCGCGTTGGGGCAGAACGGAGGAAACATACGGTGAGGATGTGTACTTAAGCACAAAACTCGGTACCGCTGTTGTCAAAGGATTGCAGAAAGACGGCGACGTGTCTGCACCGGATGCGGTGCTCTCAGAGCTTAAGCACTATACCGGCTATGGCAATCCGATCGGTGGCTTAAACTGTGCGCCGACCACCATGGGACGTCACGATGTGTTCTCTTACTGTATGCCGGTGTTTGAATCGGCAGTCGTTGAGGGCGGCGCTACGAACGTGATGGCGTCATATAACTCGATTGACGGCTTCCCGGTCATTGCAGATCACGAGATTTTGACCGAAGTGCTTCGTGATAAATGGGGTATGCCGGGCTTTGTCCGTGCGGATATGACGGCAATCATCATGCAGCACACAGCACACCACAATGCTGCAACCCCGAAAGAGGCACTCAAGAATTCGGTAAAAGCCGGCGTGGACGTGCAGTTTGCCGACTATTCACACGAGGACTACCGCCGTCTGATGAAAGAAATGCTTGAAACCGGCGAAATCACAATGGAGGATATCGACACCTCCGTTTCGCGCATGCTGCGCTGCAAATTTATGCTCGGACTGTTTGAAAATCCGTATGTGGATGAAACCATCGAAGCAAACGTCGTGCACAGTGAAGCGCACCAGCAAAAAGCACTCGAAATCGCACAGAAGAGTGTCGTGCTCTTAAAAAACGACGGCATTCTGCCGCTTTCCAAAGATGTGAAAAAAGTCGCAGTATTAGGTCCGAATGCCGACCGTGCCGTTATGGGCGACTACTGTGTCGAACCGGACTATAGAACAGTCAGTCTGCTCGACGGTGTGCGTCAAATGGTTGGCGAGAACACCGAAGTGGTATACGATAAAGGCTGCAATATTTTAGGCGCCGAGATCAAACCGGTCGAGCGCTGGTGGATGCACGCAGTGCCGAACGAGGCTGCCGGCATCCGTGATATTGACTACGGTTTTACTGGCGAATATTTTAACGGTCCGGATTTCTCGGGTGAACCGGTGCTCACACGTCTTGATCCGCAGATCAACTTCAACTGGATCTACCACAAACCGCACGATGTGATCGACTCGAAGCAGTTCTGTGTCCGCTGGACAGGTACACTGCATCTTGGAAAAACATTTGACGGCCGCGTCGGTCTTTCGAGCCCGGACAGCATGCGTCTATATATCGATGATGAGCTGATTGTGGATGGCTGGGAGGAAAAGGACGCAAACCAGATGGTGCCTTTCCACTTTGACAGCTTCCGTGAATACCGCATCCGTGTCGAATTTCGAAACGATGCACGCGGTGTGCGCGTGATCTTCGGCGTTGACGACGGTGAGGAAACAATCGACCGTGCTGTTGCGCTCGCAAAAGAAAGCGATGTCGCAATCGTTGCACTCGGCGATTCGACCGAAACAAGCGGCGAAAACTTTGACCGCACGTCATTTGACCTGCCGGGTAAACAGCTCGACTTCTTGAAAGCCGTCTATGAAACCGGCACACCGGTCGTGCTTGTCATGAATACCGGACGGCCTGTTTCGTGCACATGGGAGCAGGAATATCTGCCGGCAATCGTGCAGGCAGGTTTTAACGGTGAAAAAGGCGGATTGGCAACGGCACAAGTGCTCTTTGGCGACGTAAACCCGTCGGGCAGACTGACGCTTTCGTATCCGCGTACCGTTGGACAGATTCCGTGTCACTATGCACGCAAACCGGCGGGCGGCAGAAAATATGTCGAAATGGACTGGAACCCGCTGTATCCGTTCGGCTACGGTCTGTCGTACACAAGCTTTGCGTATGAAAACCTGCGGCTTTCTGCGGATACGATCAAAAAAGACGGCACACTCACGGTCAGCGTCGATGTCAAAAACACAGGCGACCGCGCAGGCGACGAGATCGTTCAGCTGTATGTGGACGATCACTACACCTCCGTTGTTCAGCCGATTATGGAATTAAAAGGCTTTGCGCGCGTATCGCTTGAGCCGGGCGAGAAGAAAACGGTCACGATGACACTTGCGCCAAAAGAACTCTGCATCTTAAACCGCAATTATGAATGGGAAGTGGAGCCGGGTACCTTCACGGCGATGATCGGCAGAAATGCCGGTGACATTCTGCTTTCGGCAGATTTTGCAGTGGCAGAATAAACGGAAAATCACTTTTTGTCACCCATTTAAAAAGTTTGGAAATGACTTGCTTTTTGATACAGAATCTGGTACATTCAAGTTAGAAGGTCGCCCGATGCAACACCGGAGCGGTTCTCCGGGAAGTAAAACAAGAAAAAAGGGCGCACGGTTCGTGCGCCCTTTTTTACTGAAACGGAGGAAATGGCTATGACAAAAAGAAAAGCGTCGATCATTGCGGGAATTGTGCTGGTACTTCTTCTTGTGCTATGGTGGATTTTTGCGGCAGTGAGCGATTCGATTGCGATTTCGCTTGCGGGCGGAAGAACAAATTCCTCCTGCGTGCAGGTGATCACCCACGCATGGGATGATGTAAATGGGGAGTACAAGGTGATCCGTACGGAGACAAACGATGAAGGCAGCAGACCGATACTGCTGCATCTAAAGAAAAATGCGCTCGGATTCTGGACGGCGGATAACGTGGATGCCGCCGCTCCCGAGGATTTGTGGGCGGGCATCGGGTGGTTTGAAGACACGGATGGATATGTGGGAGTCTCGGATGCTGTCCATATCGTCTATGCCGGAAACAATGCGGTCAAGAAGATCGAGTTTGACGAAAGCCAATTGCCGCGCGGTGTGGCGGTGAACGTGTCGCAGGCTGAAAATAACTATGTGGTGCATCTTGTTTCGTATGATGCCACACTTATTTCGAATGATGCGGTTGAAAACCTTCTTGTGGGTATGGTAGAATAGTGCCATAGAAAAAACCATAAGGGGATGTTTTTTAATGGCACTGTTTCATGTAAACTTTTTCTCAGAAGCGCTGTCGATGTGTATGTCGATGGACGTAATTCTGCCCGAACAGACAACGGCGCAGATCGGTATGAAAGGTGTTGCAAGTGGAAAACCGTACAAAACGCTTTACCTGCTCCACGGTATGAGCGACGATCACACCATCTGGCAGCGCCGCACCTCGATCGAGCGGTATGTGAGCGAATTGGGCATCGCGGTTGTCATGCCGACCGTGCACCTTGGCTGGTATACCGATATGGCACAAGGTAACCGTTACTGGACGTTTATCAGTGATGAGCTGCCGAAAAAATGTCGCAGCTTTTTTGCAAATATGTCCGATAAACGTGAGGACAACTTTGCGGCAGGCCTTTCGATGGGCGGCTACGGCGCGTTTAAACTGGGCCTTTGCGCATCGGATTCGTTTGGTGCAGTGGCGTCGCTTTCCGGTGGGTTGGATGTTGTGGATACCTGCACAAAAAACAGCGATAATCCGATCTGGCAGCAGATTTTCGGTCCGGTTGATCAGATCAAAGGCAGTGAAAATGATCTCTTCGCCGCAGCAGAACGATTGAAAGCATCCGGAAAGCCGCTGCCTAAAATGTATCAGTGGTGCGGCACGGAAGACTTTTTATACGAGCAGAATGTGCGTATGCGCGATCATTTGCGTGCGCTTGGCTATGATTTGACTTATGAGGAGTCTCCGGGCGATCATGCATGGAATTACTGGGATGAAAAGATTCAAACGGTTCTTCGCTGGTTACCGATTGAACCGTAACCCCCTGAGAGAAGCCCTTTCTTTCAGGGGCTTCTTTTTGTAAAATTTATCGAATGAAAATCAAATTTCCTTAATTTTCCTGTGATAATATGCTATTCTGAACGATGGATGTAAGTCCCATTGATTCAAAATTAGAGAGGAGAAAGCAAAATGAAAACAACCAAGAAAAGTCTTTGGCTGCGCTGTTTCAATGATGCTTTGTGTTGTGATGCTTTTAGGAACAACATTTGCATGGTTTACTGACAGCGTAATTAACAAAGGTAACATTATTCAGTCGGGAAACCTCAAGATCAATACAATCGGATTTTCTTGGAATCCTACAGGTGGTACTGACGGAAACGGTGAATGGGCATACCCTAATTACGGCCTTAAGTCTACATTGATTCAAGAAACCAAATGGGAACCGGGACAGTATAATGCAATTGTCATTGAAGTAAGCAACTTTGACAGCACTCTTGCAGCAGATGTGGACCTTGATTTTAAAATTACAGAAAATGAGAAGAATCTTGCAGATGCACTCTGGTATAAACTTACACCGATTGGTCCGAAAGACGGTGTAATTTCTGCACATGTCAATGAGGCGGTACCTAAAGAAAAACTGAGCTTTGTAGATCCGCAAAGCCGCCCGGAATCTGAGGCCGACGGTGTCACAACAATGAGTAAAATTGCGGATGATGATACCGAAGCAGTTACAGTGTAATTATGCGGTGTTAGATCTGAGAACAGCAGCAACGATTGAGGGCAACACGTTTAATTACGGAAGTGGTGTCTATCATGCAGCTGCAATTCGTTTCCGTGCACAGTTTGATGGAGCCGGAAACAACCAACTGTATTCGGATGTTGTTATGAATAACAATACATTTACAAATTTCAAACAGAATCCGACATTAAACGAAGATGCATATGTTATGATCGTTGCAAAAGCACTTACACTGGATGCTTCTGTTGCAAGTCCGTTAGGTGAACCAGTGAAACTGGGCAATGCAGATGGCAAATGGATCATTGACAATACAGATGCATACTGGTATCATGCATATCCGGTAAAATAAATAAACGTTTAAAATAAAAAGAGCGCTTCAGCCGAAGCGCTCTTTTTTATTTTTGCTTATTCAAATTTTCTTCTTCAGATTCGGTATCAGAAGAGGCAGAAACAACCTTTTTTGCGGTAAGACGTCGGCGAACTTCTTCTTTTCCCAATACGTAAATGACCGAACAAATTGGAACGCTCACAAACATACCGATGATTCCGCCGACTGCACCGCCTACTGTAACGGCGAATAACACCCATAAACCAGGCAGTCCAACAGAATTCCCGACAACATGCGGATAAATAAGATTTCCTTCAATCTGCTGTAAAATTAAAAACCAGATGACAAACCACACAGCTTGCAGCGGATTTTCTACAAGAATGAGCAATGCCCCCACAATACATCCAATGAATGCTCCTACAATCGGAATCAGTGCCGTTACGGCAATTAAAACGGAGA
Source organism: uncultured Clostridia bacterium (assembly GCA_944386285.1). Taxonomy (GTDB): domain Bacteria; phylum Bacillota; class Clostridia; order Oscillospirales; family Ruminococcaceae; genus Paludihabitans. The sequence continues at coordinate 18,850 of CALXAM010000012.1, forward strand.
TAAGCAGTGCGTATGGCATATGGAACAATGTCATAGAGAGAAAGAATAATGAGCCCAGAATGAGAGCTTCTAAACATTGTCCTGTTAAAAAGTTCGAAAAAATTCGATTGGAGAGTGCACCAATGTGCGTAAGACGTTCTAAAAGCTTTTCTCGATTGTATGCGATCATGACACGTTGAAATTGACCGGCCAACGTTTCTTTTTGAGCAAGCAGATAAAATGCAAATACGATACCGAAAAAGGCCTTTGCAGCACCGCCGAATAATCCTGAAATAAAGCGAAGTAAACCGGTGGCAAAAAAGGAAACAGAACCACCAAGCATGGAGAAAAAGGATTCAATTGTCTTTTCGAGATTTAAATTCAACGAGGCCGTTTGTCCTGTCATTTGTGGAAGCTTTTCATTGATATTATTAAATAGTTTTTCCAGTTGAGATAAAAAAGAAGGAATCTGCGAAGAAAAAGCACTTGCTGTACGCACGAGTTCCGGTACAATCAGCAGCAATAAAATGCTGAGTGCTCCTAAAAAACATAAGAGGGTTAAAACGATTGCAATAGGACGGCGCAGCTTTTTACCAAGCGCTTGCTTTGCATTTGGCCATAAGTGACGCTCGATCGCACGCATTGGGACATTCAAAATAAACGCGATGCACGCACCAATTAAAAAAGGGGTAAATAATGAAAGAATCCAAAGAAAGGTGGCCTTTGCAGCAGAAAAGTTTTCAAAAACCCAAAAGACCGCAATGCCGAATGTAATAAGCATCGCAATACGAAGCATATTTCGGCGATTTAACTCCATGATATCACTTGCTTTCTAACGATATTTACAAATAAAGATAAAAGATATTTTTAGTGTAACACATTTTTAAAGATGAGAAAATAATAATTTGTAAAATGATTCATTTTTAAATTTACAAAAACGAAAGAAATATCGATCGGTTTTGTGGTATCTTAAAAAAGAATCTATCAAGGAGGACAAAAGATGTTTTTATTAACCGATCTTGATTTAAAAGATCAAGCGATTGACGCAGACATGATATATACAGAAGATGTCACGGTGTCACCGTGTCACGGGTGTTTTGCGTGTTGGATTAAAACGCCGGGACAATGTGTGATTGCTGATTCTGCTGCTCAAATTGCGCAGAAAATGGCGCAGGCAGATCGTGTGATGTATGTGACACGTGTGAAATATGGCTGTTATGACCTGCCGCTGAAAACGGTGCTTGAACGGATGCTCCCAATGCAGCAGGCTTTTTTGCGGATTCACGAGGGTGAAGTGCATCATGTGCAGCGAAAAGTTGCACGTAAACAGGCAGTCGTTATTGCATATGGTGCAGAAGATCAAGAGGAAAAAGAAATATTCAGCCAGCTCATTGCCCGTAACGCCAAAAACATGAATTGGGCGAATTATCGAATTGTATTTTGCGAAGAATCACAGGCGGCTGATCGTGCGAAAGAGGAGGCACAAACATGGAAGTTTTAATTGTAAATGCAAGTCCGCGTGCACCCATTTCCCATTCTAAAGAGTATGGGCGTTTGCTTGGCGAGTGTTTGTGCAAGACAGAAAATGTTTGTGTACAGCATACGATCGCGTTGCGTGAAAAGCAAGTAGAAGAAAGCGTTGTGCGCACACAGACCGCCGATCATGTTGTATTGGTGTTTCCGTTATATGTAGACTCGGTTCCAGTTACAGTACTTTCGCTGTTTTCAAAGCTTGCGCAGATTTACGCAGAAAAACAGGCGCCGTTTGTGATGCACGTTGTGATAAACTGCGGCTTTTTGGAGTCATATCAAAACAATACAGCGGTTTCGATTGTTCGATTGTTTTGTAAGCGTCAGGGAATTTCGTTTGGAAGTGTATTGCGTATTGGCTCCGGTGAGGCAATTTTAGGGACACCGTTTCAAAAACGAGTAGAAGCAGCGCTTAACAAATTGGCACAGTCCATTATTTCGGGCGAAGCACAGACGTATTCTGTACAGATGCCACTGCCGAAATGGCTGTTTATACGTGCCGGCAATCGTTTTTGGTTAAAGCGCGGACAGAAAAACGGTTTGACACGTGCGCAGATGGAGGCAGAAGAAGTCAAAGACGCAAGACAAGCAAAAAATCCTAAAAATACGACAAGATAACCCTTGCCACAATGCAGTGGTTTGTGTATAATGAGGGTAATATGAAGAGAGGAGAGATCCTATTATGGTTAATCTCATTCCACAGCCGCTCCACGTGGACGAAAAAGTGGGCGGCGTGTTTTTTTCCAAAAAAACAATACTTTCCGGCGATTTTGGAGAAATTTTTGAAGTGCTTCAAACGATGCTTCCTGAGGCAGAAGATGCAGAGGAAAACAAACTGACATTCCTTAAAGATGATTCCATTCCGGCAGAAGGGTATCGGATTGTTTGTGAGAGCGGAAACATTCAAATTACAGCATCCGATCAGGCTGGTGCTTTTTATGGTGTCATGACGCTTCTCCAGCTTTGTGATGGGACCGATAGCTTTGACGCAGTGGAAATTGAAGATGCACCGCGTTATCATCATCGCGGCTTTATGCTTGACTGTGCGCGTCATTTCTGGACTGTGGACAAGATCAAACAGATTCTCGATGTGATGGCAAAAATAAAGATGAATATTTTCCACTGGCATCTCACAGAAGATCAGGGCTGGCGCATTGAAATTAAAAAGTATCCGCTGCTGACGGAGAAAGGCTCCATTCGTAAAAGTACAGCTCTGTCACTTACCGGATATGATGAGCATAAGGAACCGCGTGACTACACGGAATATGGACGCGGAATGTTCTATACGCAGGATGAGGTGCGCGATGTTGTCGCGTATGCGGCTGCGCGTCAAATCAATATCATTCCGGAAATTGATATGCCGGGTCACTTTGTGGCTGCAATCGCTTGCTATCCGGAGCTGTCGTGCACCGGTGAGCAGGTGGAAGTTTCCGATCGTTGGGGTGTACTTGACAATATCGCTTGCTGCGGTAAAGAGAATATCTATTCGTTTGTAAAAGATATTATTGACGAGCTTTGCGAGCTGTTCCCGTATCCGTATTTCCACATTGGCGGCGATGAAGTGCCAAAAGGTCACTGGGAAGTCTGCCCGGCTTGTCAGGCGAAAATCAAAGAGCTTGGCTTGAAGGATGAAAATGCGCTGCAGGGCTATTTCAATAATGTTGTTTCCGATTACTTAAAGTCAAAAGGAAAACATACCGTTGGATGGAATGAAATCTTAGAAGCAAGTGAGAATCTTGATCGCGGAATCATTCCGCAGTGGTGGATTTTGATGGAAGGTTCCAATCGCGAAAAGCAGTGGCTTGAAGACGGCGGAAAAATGATCCTGTCTCTTGTGGATTATGTGTACATGGATCATCCATATGCAATTCGTCCGCTTGAGAAAACATACAGCTATGGTCCTGATAAAATGGGAATCACGGACGATACCAATGTCCTTGGCATTGAAGCGCCGCAGTGGACGGAGTATATTCGTGACGAAGAGAAATTCGATATGAATACCTATGCACGGTTGCTTGCGATTTCTGAAGTTGCATGGACAGCAGAGGAAAATAAGGACTATGAAGACTTTGAGTCGCGTATGGAACATCTGCGCGAATACTTTGCATCAATCGGCGCAGTTCTTGCACCATCGTGGATTTATCGCGGTGATACGCTTGGTGAAGTTGCGGAAGATCAGCGCATCGAAAAAGGATGGGAAGTTTGGAAAGACGATCCTTACTTTGAAGTCAAATTGATGAAACGTTCGATTTAATGAAAAACGGATATCCTAAAAAGGATATCCGTTTTTTTATATGACCTCGGATGTGAGTGCAGATACAATGTTCATTTTCTTTATTTTTGAAGCGCTGTATAGCATCGTTGCCCCTACGATCAGGAAAATAGCAATGAAAACAAGGATAAACGGGAGAATCGGAAGGAAGAACGAGAATCCAAAATCCCGATTTAATCCGAGGTACATCAGTACACAGACAAGAATGCTTAACGGAATACCATATAGAAGTGATTTTAGTCCATAAAATACGCTTTCTAAGCGGATCATTCGGTTAAATCCTTTTTTGGTCATTCCCACGCTGCGCAGCATTGCAAATTCGCGTGTACGCAAAGTGATACCGGTAGAGATTGTGTTGAAAACATTTGCAACAGCGACGAGCGTGATCAGTGTAATAAATCCGTAGAAGAACACACCCATTAAGTCAAGCATGCGACGGCTGTTACGAAGCGTACTTGCAATATCAGTGCTATACCCGCCATACGTTTGTTGGAAATCATTTAATTCATTGATTAAAGCCACAGAATCATCAGTATTGAATGCAGCAAATTCATGTACCCCGTTGAGAATATTGGAGGAGTATTCATCAATCGATACAGAGGTGTTTGACTGCAAAGACTGTATTCCTTGCGATAGAGTTTCAATCATTTGCTTAAAAGTATCACGGGATACAAGAATAGTCGGTGTACTGGAAGAACTCTCAACAGAAAGCGGTCGAACTGTTGTGTATGCTGAAAAGGTCAAAGAACCACCGGAAACTTTATAGGATTCGTTTCCATCCTCTGCACTGCAGATCCACGTAATCGGGAGCGTCTGCCCTTCTTTTTCTGAGAACATTTTAAGCGTTTGATATTTTTGTTTTTCGGATGAAACACGTACCTCGTTTACGACAATGGCACTGCCAGGTGTGCTCAAAATATCAGGAGAGAGATCCGCTTCGCTGCAATATTCACGAATGCTTTGGTCGTCCAGTCCGATAATGCGTACATTGAGTGGTGCGTTCGGATCAAAATAACTGTTTTCCTCGTATAATGATTCCTGAAAGGCACGCATTTCTTGTGAAAGTGCCGAGCTGTCTTTTGTATACAGTTCGATCTGCTGACCTGCCTGTACACGTGTGACACCATTGAGTGCACGCATTTCATTAAAGACACTTTCCGATAAAAATGGATCTGTTTCTTCTTTGCTTTCGGAAGGGTATCGGGTATAGATAACATCTGCTGCAATGCCAGATTGTGACATTTGAATGGACTGACTCATATAAGATGTGAAGGTAGCAGTTGATAGGAATAAAATAATGCTTACGGTAAGAGAAAAGATGGTAGTACGATATCGTTTCGCATATCGTTTTAAGTTTTTCAGTGCAAGGGTTCCTTCAAATCCGAAAATTTTTGTAATCCAAGCTGGCGTTTTGATCTTTCGAGTACGCAGTTTGATATCGTTGCTCTGACGGATTGCATCAATCGGAGTAGTACGTGCAGCACGTTTGGCCGGAATCCACGCGGAGATGAGGATTGTAATTGCTGAGAACAAAACAGCACCAATGAGTGCGGCGGGAACCACTTTGACTTGAAGCGGTACTGTGGTTTGAAATACATCCATGACCCACGGCGACACTGCCCAGAAAGTAATCCCGATACCGACGATTCCGCATATAATACCGATCGGGATCGCGATGATGCCCAAAATGAAGCCTTCAAACAAAACAGCGTTGCGCTTTTGCTTACGTGTGGCGCCAATACTTGCAAGCATTCCAAACTGACGGCTTCGCTCAGAAACAGAAATAGAAAATGCGTTGTAAATGAGCATAATGGAAGCGATGAAAATAATCAGACCCACAATAATGATTGGAATAATAAGTGCCTCCATCATGTCAAAATCCCCATAGACACCGCTGTAGTAAAGAAGTGTACTATGCGTTTGTACGCGAACCGTTTCCGGATAATTGGAAAGGGTGGCATACAGCGAACGAGGAAGGGGATTGACCCGAAACGTAAAATTCTTTGTGGGGATTGCAGCAAAATAGGACGCATCCTTGATAGCAAAAGCACTGCCGCTATTGGCTAAAAATCCGACAACGGTAAAGGTCTCCGTGCGATTTGGGGAAAGTGTGAGCGTATTTGGATCTTCTGGATTTTCGGCGGCTTCACCAACTGGGAGTTCGATTGTCTGTCCGAGAGCGATTTTTTCTCGATTTTGTCCTTCATAATCCTCAGGGAGTGCAATTTCTCCCGGATTGCTGGGCAAACGTCCGACAGAAGGTTTGATTGCATTTAACGACAGAATATTTTCCTCACAGAACACAATCGAGAAAAAGGAATCGTCTTCGGTATAGCCCTTAAGAGATGTGAACTCTTCTGTACTTTGACCCGCACAATCGATCGGAAAGTCAGACTCTGCTCTTTGAATGTCGTCATCAGTTGCATCGCGGAGCGAAACGTGCCAGTCTCCGCGGGAATCCACTTCCTGACGATACAGCAGGTCAGAAAAAGAAGCCGAGAAAGTTGATACAGCGGCGATCATGGCAGTGGACAGAATGATGCCGATAATGGTAACAATCGTACGGCGTTTATTTTGCCGAAGTGTTTTGAGCGTGATACGATTCATGATATTCATGTGCGTACCACCTCATCACGAGAAATTCTGCCGTCTTCAATTGCAATGATGCGATCTGCCTGCAGCGCAATGCGTTCATCGTGTGTAATAATGATAAGTGTTTGATTCATTTCACGGTTAAAGTATTTTAAAAGCGAAACAATTTCTGCACTGTTTTTACTGTCTAAGTTTCCGGTTGGCTCGTCAGCAAGTACAAGTGCGGGATGATTGATTAACGCGCGCCCGATCGAAACACGCTGCTGTTGACCGCCGGAGAGCTGATTGGGCAAATGGTCAACACGATTTTGTAAAGAAAGCATGGAAAGCAATCCGGAAAGTTCTTCTTCATCAACCTTTCTTCCGTCTAAAAGCATAGGAAGTGTAATATTTTCCTTGACAGTCAGCACCGGGATCAAATTATAAAATTGATAAATGAGTCCGATTTGCCGGCGGCGAAAGATCGCCAGATTTGATTCGTTTAATGTGTAAATGTCATTTCCTTCAATACGTACTGTTCCGGCAGTGGGACGATCCACACCGCCTAAAATATGCAGTAAAGTAGACTTTCCTGACCCGGAAGGTCCTACAATCGCTACAAATTCGCCTTTGGAAACAGAGAATGAAACATCGTCCAGTGCACGCACTGCCGTATCACCTTTTCCGTAAATTTTGGTCAAATGTTCAATTTGTAAAATTTCCATTGTACGGCAAACTTCCTTTCTTGTTGTTTGTCTTTATTGTATCCGGTACAAATGACAGCGCGGTGACGAAGGAAATGACAGTTTTGTCATAATATCAATTTATAGAAACGGAGGATGAACTGCGCGCCGTCTGGTACGTTTTGTGCAAAAATCTCTGCGTTTTGTCGATTTAAGATTGCTTTTGATAATGCAAGTCCAATACCGACACTGTCGCTTGTTGCATCCTTACCACGATAAAATCGTTCAAAAATATGGGGAAGATCATTCGGATCAAATCCTGTTCCGGTATCGGTGATTTGCATTTCAAAGTGAAGCGGATTGTTGATGCAGAAAATCGTAACAGTTCCGCCGGAAGGTGTGTGCTCGACGCAATTTTTTAAGAGATTTAGGATCGCTTCTGCGGTCCAGCTTTTGTCACAGCAGAGAATTGCGTCAGTACGCCCTTCTGTTTTGATTGTTACATTCTTAAGTTCGGCACGGATATTGAGCGGTGAAATAGCAGATTCAATCAGTGCAGCGGCGGAAACATGGTCTTCGGAGAATAAAACAGCATCTGCGTCCAGACGTGCCATTTTTAAAAGAGATTCAATCAGCCATTGTGTTTTTGCAAGCGCATGACTGATTTCACTTAAAAAGGTTTGACGCTGGGCTTCAGGCAAAGCAGGATCTTCCAAGAGATCAGCCATAACCATCATAGAAGTAAGCGGTGTTTTTAATTGATGAGAGATATCTGCCAGCGCATCTGCAAGATATTTTTTATCCTTTTTTAAAAGCTCGGCCTGTTCACGAAGCTGGACCGTTAATTTGCATAGATCGTTTTTAAGTTTTGACAGACTGCCCTCTTCATTATCTCGAATATCTAAATCATATTGTCCGTTGGCAATCCGCCTTAAATAGACACAAAGCTGATCTATTTTTCGATTGTGCTGCCAAAGACTTCCCACCCATAAAATACCGAATAAAACAGCAGCGAAAGTACAGAGCAACAAAATTTCTGTTGCTGCGTGTAACGCAAAAAGTCCGCAGAGTAAAAGAGTTGTACCGAGCAGCCATATTAGAATGGAACATTTGATATTTTTATTTTTCATCTGCTCCTCCTTTTATGCATCGCCGAATCGGTATCCAAGTCCGCGGATGGTATGAATATAACGGGGGGACTGGCTGTCTGGTTCGATCTTTTCGCGCAGCCGTTTGATGTATACGGTCAGCGTATTATCATTTACAAAATCGCCTGCAGCGTCCCACAGGTTTGAGAGAATTTGACCGCGTGAAAGGACTTGTCCTTTGTGAGAAGCAAAAATAAGAAGCAAACGATATTCAAGAGAAGTGAGAAGGACTTCTTTTCCAGAACAAAATACACGAGCCTCATTCGTATAAATCGTGAGATCTCCAACCGTTATTTGATTTTTCTGTGTTTCACCATGATATCTTCTTAACACAGTACGGATACGAGATAAAAGTTCACGCAGACGAAATGGCTTTGTGATGTAATCGTCTGCACCAATATCAAGTCCCATCACGACGTTTCCTTCATCATCACGGGCGGTCAGAAAAATCACGGGGATATCACTTTTTTCTTTTACTTGTTTGCAAAGAGAGAATCCATCACCATCAGGCAGGGAGATATCGAATAAACAAAGGGCGAACGTGTCCTGTTCAATTGCGTTCTGTGCAGCAGCAAAGGTTGCGCAATGTGTCACTTCATATCCTTCCTGTGTGAGAGAATACGTTAACCCTGATGCAATCACCCGATCGTCTTCTACAAGTAAAAGTTTCATAGAAAGTCCTCCTTATTGTTGTATACCGATTTTATTATAATGGATTTGTAGGTGTTTTGCATGACATTTTTGTCATCAAAGCGCTGATATCAGAGGAATATCTTTAAATTTTAAATGCTTAAAAATTTTTTTTAAAAAAAGCTTGACTTTTTGGTTTATGCATGGTATTATATACGAGCACGTTAAGTGATGCGCCGGTAGCTCAGCTGGATAGAGTGTTTGACTACGAATCAAAAGGTCGGGGGTTCGAATCCCTTCCGGCGTACCAAATTCCGACACAGTTTATGTGTCGGAATTTTTATTTTGGGCCCGTAGCTCAGCTGGGAGAGCGCTGCGTTCGCAACGCAGAGGTCAAGAGTTCGATCCTCTCCGGGTCCACCACACCTGCGGTGAGCAGTTCGCGCATCGCAGGTTTTTCTTTTGATTATTATAAGGATGCCCGCATGGGGAGCCTTATAGAGATTATCTCGTTTTATTAAAAAAACAAAAATAGCGTCTGAAGCGAAAAACGTTTCAGACGCTATTCTTTTTCAAATTTAATAATATCACTGACTTCACAGTCAAGCGCATAACACAGCGCATCTAAAGTGGTCGTGTTGATCGGCTTTCCTTGCTTCATCCGGTGTAGTGTATTGGCGGAAAAACCTTGCTTAAATATCAAATGATACTCTGTGATTCCTTTTTTAAAAAGTGTTTCATAAAAAGGAGCATAACTGATCAATGTAATCACCAAATCAATTTTAGCATACTTAATATCTTGACTATACTCAATATATTAAGTATAATGAAACTGAAACATAAATATGCGGAGGAAGGGGACTAAATATGAAGTTTAGAGATGAAATGGAACAATACAGTGTCACGGATCTCGAATTGATTTTAAGTACGCAGCAAGAGTTATATTCCGAAGAAGAACAGTGTATTTTAAGAGAGTTATTGGAACAGAAGAGACAAAATCAAGAGGAGAAAGAACAGATTCAATTGCCACCAAGTATTCCTTGCGAAAAGTGCGGCGCGCCAAATGATTCTCAAAATGAGAATTGTGCATTTTGTGGGAGTAAGCTTCAAAAAGAGAAATATTATATTTCTGATGAATCGGATTATGATGACGAGCAAGATGAACCCGAAGAATACGGACAAAATTTTACGTTTCACTATGTGATTTCGTTTTTGATTCCGCTTGTTGGGTTGATCGTCGGCGCAATTATGCTTGCAAAAGATGATGCAGAAAAAAGCCGGTGTGGAAAAACGTGTATCATCACAGCAATTGTGTCAATGATTTTGTTAGGGATTATTTGGGGTATTGTTTTGTCCTCGATGCTCTAAATTGCGGATTCATGGCAGAAACCGTATTGAAAAAGAAAAACGGATACGATATAATGTTTTTGAAAACGGGGGAAAAACCCCGAACAAAGAGGAAAAACGGAGGAACTGCCATGAAACAGGATATGATTGTTGTCTTGGATCTCGGAAGTGAAGAAAACCCGAAGATTGCCCGCGAAATTCGTGCACTCGGTGTTTACAGCGAGATTCATCCCCATGATATCACAAAAGCGGAGCTTGACGCGCTGCCGAACGTCAAAGGCATCATTTTAAACGGAGGGAAAAACCGCGTCGTTGATGGTGTGGAGATTGACGTTTCAAATGAAGTCTACGACTATCCCGTGCCAGTACTTTCAGTTGATCACAAAGGCAGTGAGCCATGGCCGCAGGACGATGATGCTCGTGCAGAAAAATTGCGTGCATTTTTGTTCGACACCTGTGGTGTACAGGCAAACTGGAATATGGAAAACTTTATTGCAGATCAGATCGAATTGATCCGCTGTCAGGTTGGTGACGGAAAAGTGCTGCTGGCATTGTCGGGCGGCGTCGATTCTTCCGTCGTTGCTGCATTGCTCATCAAAGCAATCGGCAAACAGCTTACCTGCGTTCATGTAAACCATGGCTTGCTGCGTCAGGGTGAGCCGGAGCAGGTTGTTCGTGTGTTTCGTGATGAGATGGATGCAAACCTTGTGTATGTTGATGCGGTTGACCGCTTCTTGGACAAGCTGGCAGGTGTTTCCGATCCGGAACAGAAACGCAAAATCATCGGTGCAGAGTTTATTCGTGTCTTTGAGGAAGAGGCGCGCAAACTGTCGGGTGTTTCGTTCCTCGGTCAGGGCACCATTTATCCGGATATTATCGAAAGCGGTACAAAGACCGTGAAAGTGGTGAAATCGCATCATAATGTTGGTGGCTTACCGGAGGATCTTAACTTTGAGCTGGTTGAGCCGCTGAAAATGCTGTTCAAAGATGAGGTTCGTGCATGCGGCGCAGCACTTGGTTTGCCGGATAATATGGTATACCGTCAGCCGTTCCCGGGTCCTGGTTTGGGTGTTCGCTGCCTTGGTGCCATTACACGTGACCGCTTAGAGGCAGTTCGTGCATCTGATGCGATCCTGCGTGAGGAGTTCGCAGCAGCAGGTCTTGAGGGAAAGGTTTGGCAGTATTTTACCATTGTACCCGATATCAAATCGGTTGGCGTTCGTGAGGGAAAACGTGCGGACGAGTGGCCGGTAATTCTGCGTGCGGTTAACACAGTTGATGCGATGACAGCAGAGATTGAGGAGATCCCGTATGCGTTGCTTAAAAAGATCACCGCACGGATTACCAGTGAGGTACCAGGTGTAAACCGTGTTCTTTATGATTTGACGCCAAAACCGACTGGAACCATTGAGTGGGAATAATTTCTCACCGCTGAAAAAGCCCGTATTTATGCGGCTTTAGCCGTTTGAATGTCCTTTGTGGCAACAAAATGGCAACATTATTTGAATTATTGTAAAAGTAAAGAGCTATCAGATTTTTTGTATGTCTGATAGCTCTTTTTGTTTTGCTCAATTACATATTTTTGAGTTTGTCCTTGAACGCTTCGACCATTGTATTGCTGAGTTCCTGCGACGGTACTTTCGCCCAAGTCTGTGTTGTATCGAGTTTGGAATATGTATAACGCCATTCGTCATACTGCTCTTTGGTGATTTCGCCGTTTCTGTATTTTTCGGCTTGCTCTGCCCAAGCGGCGAGCATTTGGAATACAGACTTGCTTGCTGTCGGCTTGTTTTCATCAAAGCATAAATGTATTTCACCGTTTACGCTCTCTGCTCTCATACCGTAAAGGTCTTCGAGCGTAAACAATGTATGTAACAGTCCGAGGTCACTGTCAATATCGGGAACAGTAAGAGCCTGCGGTGATACTTCAAACACCTGTGCAAGTGTATTTGTTAAATCAGCTTTAGGCGTTCTTGAACCGCTTTCATACTGCGCCATACGAATATCAGCAGTCTTTTCAGGAAAACCAACCTGAATACCAAGATACTTTTGCGTCATACCTTTTAAATTTCTAAAGAAACGGATTCTTTCACCGATTGCCATCGTACTTCCTCCTCACGATCTGTTGATAATATATATTATACAGATACGCTTAGTGTCTGTCAAGATAACTAAAGCAAATAAATTTAATATTTTCTTAAAAACCGCTTGACTTTACGGAATTTGCTTAGTACAATAATGATACAGACTTAAACTAATAGAGTTAAGTTATTGGAAATTGAATAACCGTCGTATACCACGGTAATGGTGTACCCGCCCGGGCAAATCGGAAGGCGGTCAGAAAGTATTTCGACACGAAATAAAGAAATACAATATAAAACCAGCTGAAAGGGGTGATTTTATGACAGCAAACACTTTTATGAGCGTGGAGGAGGTTGCTAACGAATTAGGTATTTCCAAATCTTACGCTTACAAAATCGTACAGAGATTAAATGATGAATTAAAAGAAAAGGGATTTATCACAATCTCAGGACGAGTCAATAAACAATATTTTTTAGAGCGCACCTGTTACGGTGCGGCTGAGAAAGAGAGGTAACAAAAATGGCAGTTTATAAAGAAGAAAAAACAAACACTTGGCGTGTAATTTACCGCTACACTGACTGGAACGGTGAACGAAAGCAGTCACAGAAACGAGGATTTAAAACTAAGCGTGAAGCACAGGCGTGGGAGCGAGAACAGCTCAATAAAATGGGTTCTGATTTAGATATGACTTTCAAAAGCTTTGTAGAGCACTATACCGAAGATATGAGGGTTCGAATTAAAGAAAATACTTGGGCAACCAAAGAACACATTATTGAATCAAAGCTGATGCCGTATTTCGGAAAGCTGAAAATGTGCAACATCACTGCTCAGCAAATCATCAGCTGGCAAAATGAGATGATGAACTATAAGGATGAAAACGGCAAAGGATACTCTCCTGTATATCTGAAAACAATCCATAATCAGCTCAGCGCAATTTTTAATCACGCTGCAAAGTACTACAATCTGAAAGAAAATCCGTGTGTGAAAGCCGGTAGTATGGGAAAGAAGAAAAACCGAGAAATGCTCTTTTGGACAAAAGAAGAGTATATGAAATTTTCAGAAGCAGTGATGGATAAGCCGATTTCTTTCTATGCCTTTGAAGTTCTTTACTGGACAGGTATTCGTGAGGGTGAACTTTTGGCTTTAACTCCTGCTGACTTCGATTTTGAGAAATACACAATGACAATCAATAAGTCATTTCAGCACTTAAACGGCAGAGATTTAATCACTACACCGAAAACAGAAAAAAGTAATCGAGTGATCAGGATACCCAAGTTTCTCGCAGAAGAAATGCAGGAATATTTGAAATCACTTTATAACGTACAACCACAGGTCAGAATGTTCCCGATTACAAAAAGCTATCTATACCGTGAAATGCAGAGAGGCTCAAAGGAAAGCGGCGTAAAACGCATCAGAATACACGATATCCGACACAGCCACGTCAGTCACCTAATTGATTTAGGTTTTTCTCCTACGGCAATCGCCGACAGAGTAGGACACGAAAGTATCGATATTACACTTAACTATGCACATCTGTTTCCGTCAAAACAAGCGGAAATGGCAGATAAATTAGACTTGGAAAGGGGTTATTAATATGTCAGCAAAAAATGTAGACAGGAAAAACAGGTTCAGAAGTATTACGGTGGGGTTCAGAGTTTCACCCGAAGAAAACGAGGCACTTAATAAAGCAGTCGCATTGTCAGGATTGCCGAAGCAGGAATACTGCTACCGCAAATGTATGAACCGTGATGTAGTGGTGCAGGGCAATCCAAGAGTACACAAAGCGCTGAAAAATGAAATGACGGAAATTCTGTCGGAGCTAAAACGAATCAACAGCGCCGATGAAGTGTCGGACGAACTGCTTGATATTATCGAGCTTGTGTCGGTAACACTCATCGGCTTGAAAGGAGAGAATGCAAATGAATGATAAAAAAGAAATGACCGCCCGAACATCATCTGTTGGCGCAGATGAAAGGCAGTCATCATCTAAATGTAACAATTACAGTATACACAATAATATCATAAATATCAATGTTTTTCTTTTGAAAGGCGGTGGTATGAATGGCAGAACTTAAAATCATCAGTATGGATGAAGTCCAAAGCAAAGAAGTAAACTGGCTCTGGTATCCGTATATCCCATACGGAAAAATCACAATCATTCAAGGCGATCCCGGTGAGGGTAAAACAACTTTGGCGTTAAGACTGGCGGCGCTTCTCTCCAAAGGAGAGGCGCTGCCCTATGACGATACCGAGCGTGAGCCTGTTAAGATCATCTATCAAACTGCCGAGGACGGACTGGAAGATACCATCAAGCCGAGGTTGGAAGCGGCTGAAGCGGACTGTACTCAAATTAAAGTCATAGACGAATCGGAAGCTGCACTCAGTATGCTGGATGAACGAATTGAAAAAGCAATTATAGAAACCAGCGCAAGGGTGGTAATTCTTGACCCGATACAAGCGTATGTCGGTGCCAATATCAATATGAACAACGCCAATGAAGTCCGTAATGTGATGGCACAGCTCGGACGAATCGCAGAAAAATATGACTGTGCTATTTTGCTTGTCGGTCATATGAACAAAGGCAGCGGAAACAAATCTTCCTACCGTGGACTTGGCTCCATTGACTTTCAGGCTTCAGCAAGAAGTGTTCTGATTGTCGGGAGAATTAAAGACAATCCGCAGGTCAGAGTGATGGTACAGGACAAGTCTTCTCTTGCACCCGAAGGTGAAGCAATCGCCTTTGAACTGGACAAGGAAAACGGATTCAGCTGGCTCGGTCATTACGATATCTCGGTCGATGATCTGTTAAGCGGTATTCCAAAAGAAAAGAAATCCGAACAAGCGGAAAACTTAATACTCGAATATCTTTCAAAGGGCAAATACCCGCAGAAAGAATTGGTGAAGAAAGCACAGGCGATAGGAATCTCAAAGCGTGTGCTGGATGAAGCAAAGAAAGCACTGAATGTCCAATCGGTTAAAGAGGGCAGTCAGTGGTACTGGCGGCTTCCCGAAAAAACAGAGTGAGGTTTTTCAAGGTTGCAACATTGCAAAGGCAGGCACATCTGCAACCTTGCAATCTTCCTTTTTCGGGAAGTAACAGTATAAAGTTTAGACGGGGTGCAGGGTGTCCTTTTCAAAGGACGGCCCTTGCTGGGGAGTTGTCCGCAGACAACGGGGCAACGCCCCATAACCCCCTCGGAGAGCCCACGACATCTTTGCAGCCGAAGCGCTGAAAGTGTCATAGTGGGTTACACACTTTGAAAAAGTTGTGTAACTGCGGCTCCCCGAAAATACACCTACGGAAAGGAGTGAGAAAATGGCGAAACAAAACTTCAGCGTCGCCCGTATCGAAACCCGTACAAGAGCGACGGTTGGCAAGTTTGAACGACACATTGAGCGTAAAAATGACAGCTATGAAAATATGAATGTTGACCTCTCCCGTACTCCTATGAATGTAAGTTTTAAGAGCTGCGGAGAGCTGACATATAACGAGCATCTTGATAAAATGATTGGCGCAGGAATGGTATCTTTGAAAGGTTTAAAACCCGATGCAACAGTCTTTGATGAGCTGATTATGGATGTAAACACCGACTATTTTGAACAGAACGGCGGCTATGAATATGCCTGCCGGTTCTATGAAGAAGCTTTCTATTTTGCAGAAAAGCTTTACGGCAAAGACAATATCGTATCTGCTGTAATGCACGCTGATGAATTGAATACAGCAATGACTGAGAAGTACGGCAGACCGATTTATCACTATCACCTGCATATTATGGCGTTGCCAGTGGTGGACAAAGAGGTGCGCTGGACGAAACGATGTAAAGATCCTGAACTGGTTGGAAAGGTGAAAGAGGTCATTCATCAGGTAAGCCATTCAAAGAAATGGAAGTCTGAAAAGGCTCTTGATGAAAACGGAAATCCGATTCTGAACAGCAAGGGAAAACAAGTCTATCACGCTTCCTACAGCATATTGCAGGACAAGTTTTATGAGCATATGCAGGAAGCAGACTTTAACGGATTCAGCCGTGGAGAGCGTGGAAGTACTGCTGAAAACTTAGCTTCACTTGAATTTAAAATCAAGAAAGACAAAGAGAAACTATCAAGTCTTCAAGAAAAAATCGCCGGAGAACAGGTACGGTACGAAGAAAATTATAAAGCGTTTATGACCTTTAATGAGATTGACAACTCAGGCAAAAAGTCTTTTACGGGCAAATATACCGTGTCGGCTGATGACTATGAGA
>CALXAM010000013.1 GCA_944386285.1 uncultured Clostridia bacterium
CCACTACATATCCTTCCATTCCGTTCTGATTTACTATTATCTTATTTTCGAATAGCCAGCCCCAATATGGGACTGACTATCCATTCTGATCATGATATAATTTTTTGCCTCTGCACACTTTCCCGCACCAAATGATGTAATTTGATGTAAAAGTGTACTTTCAGGGCGTTTTCCGGATATAAAGTACATCCCGTTTTAACAGGCAAAACGGTACTTCTTAATAGAGCTTTGCGCCTGCCGGAATGTGGTCGTCTACCATCAGAAGATGGAGCTTTTCTTCGCCTTCCTCGTGGTGTACCGCACTGATCAGCATACCGCAGGAATCAATGCCCATCATCGGTCTTGGCGGAAGATTGGTAATAGCGATACAGGTCTTGCCGACCAGTTCTTCCGGCTCGTAATATGCGTGAATACCGCTTAAAATCGTCCTATTTTCGCCTGAGCCATCGTCTAAGGTAAACTTCAGAAGCTTCTTAGACTTTGGTACTGCTTCGCAGGCAAGTACCTTGACTGCTCTGAAATCAGACTTGGAGAAAGTCTCAAAATCCACAAAATCCTTGAAAAGCGGCTCGATCTCCACCTTGGAAAAGTCGATTTTCTCCGGCTCAGCTTTTACATCATTTGAGACGCTTTCAGGAGTATTTTTTACTACATCATTTCCCGCATTTACATCTTTCAAGGGTTTCATTGTGGGGAACAGCAAAACATCGCGAATCGATGCACTGTCAGTCAACAGCATGACCATGCGGTCGATACCGAAGCCAATACCGCCTGTCGGCGGCATGCCGAGCTCGAGTGCATACAAAAAGTCCTCATCGGTATGATTTGCTTCCTCGTCGCCCTGTGCCAGAAGTTCTTCCTGTGCAGCAAAGCGCTCGCGCTGATCGATCGGGTCATTCAATTCAGAATATGCGTTTGCCATTTCCCAACCGTTCATGAAGAACTCAAAACGCTCCACGTATTCCGGATTTTCCGGTTTTTTCTTCGTAAGCGGAGAAATCTCGATCGGATGGTCCATTACAAATGTCGGTTGCACCAGATGTTCTTCTACAAACTGTTCAAAGAACAGGTTTAAAATATCACCTTTTTTATGACGCGGCTCGAATTCGACACCGTGTGCTTTTGCAGCTTCACGTGCTTCCTCAAGTGTATGAATCTCATTGAAATCAACGCCGGAATACTGTTTTACCGCATCAAGCATCGTAATTCTTGTAAACGGTTTGCCGAGATCCATCTCAATGCCATTGTAGGTGATTTTTGTTGTGCCGAGCACTTCCAGTGCCACATGGCGGTACAGGGATTCGGTCAAATCCATCATACCGTGATAATCGGTATATGCTTGGTAGAGCTCCATCAGTGTAAATTCCGGATTGTGACGTGTATCAAGACCCTCATTACGGAATACACGGCCAATCTCATACACTCTTTCCAAACCGCCTACAATCAGACGTTTGAGATATAACTCAAGAGAAATGCGAAGCTTTACATCTTCATCCAACGCATTGTAGTGGGTCGAGAACGGACGCGCTGCAGCGCCGCCGGCATTTGCCACGAGCATCGGCGTCTCCACTTCCATAAATCCCTGTGCATTCAGATAATTTCGAACAGCGCTGATGATCTTGGAACGTTTGATAAAGGTATCTTTTACTTCAGCGTTCATAATCAGATCGACATATCTCTGACGATAACGCATATCCGTATTGGTCAGGCCATGGAATTTTTCCGGCAGCACCTGCAAACTTTTTGAAAGCAGTGTAACTTCCTCGGCATGGATCGAAACCTCACCGGTTTTTGTTTTAAATACGGTGCCTTTGATGCCGACCAAATCGCCGATGTCCATCTTTTTAAACGCTTTGTATTCTTCCTCACCCACACTGTCACGTGCGACATAAGACTGAATACTTCCCATTAAGTCCTGAACATTGCAGAAAGACGCTTTGCCCATCACACGTTTTGACATCATACGACCTGCAATACAGACGGTTGTTCCCTCTAATGTTTCAAACGCTTCTTTGATCTCTGCACTGTGATGGGTTACATCATATTTTGTAATCTGAAACGGATCGTTTCCTTCTGCCTGCAGTGCGGCAAGCTTTTCACGTCTGACGCGAATCAGTTCTCCATAATCCTGAACTGCTGCATTGTCACCCATTCAATTATCCTCCTTATTTGCCGATCTCAAGCACTTCGTACACAATAATTCCTGACGGTGCTTCTACTTCTACCAAATCGCCCACACGATGGCCAATCATTGCTTTGCCAACCGGTGATTCGTCTGAAATTTTCTTCTGAAGCGGCGCTGCCTCTGTGGAACCAACGATTTTATACGTATCTACTCTGCCGAGTTTCGTGTGTTTGATCGTAATCACAGAGCCAACACTGATTGCATCGGTTGTAATACCCGACTCGTCCAGCACCGTTGCATTTTTAAGCATCTGTTCAATCTCTGCAATGCGCGCTTCCACCATTGCCTGCTCATTTTTTGCTTCATCATATTCACTATTCTCAGAAAGGTCGCCAAACGAAAGCGCTACTTTAATTTTTTCGGAAACCTCTTTACGGCGAACTGTTTTAAGTTGTTCGAGTTCCTGTTCCAGTTTCAAGTGTCCTTCAGCAGTCAGAATGATCGGTTTTGTAGCCATTCCTGTTTCCTCCTAATTGCGAATATTCGCATATAAATTCCAGTTACAACGAAGACAGGCAGTATACTTGACACTGCCTGCCACTGCCGGTGGATTGATAGATACGCATAGCACCGGTACTATAATATTTAGATTATAGTCAAAAACGAATCAAAAGTCAAGATGAAAGTTTCTTTTCCTCTGTATCTATGTCATATAAAAAGCGGCTCAGTGAAGACTGAACCGCTTTTTTCTATATACCTATTGATTAAAACAAATGGAACGCCATGATAAATCCTGCAAAGACAATCGACACCATCGACAAAAGCTTAATCAGAATGTTGATCGACGGACCGGATGTATCTTTAAACGGATCACCTACAGTATCTCCGACAACTGCCGCTTTGTGTGCGTCGCTGCCTTTACCGCCGTGTGCCCCACCTTCAATATACTTTTTCGCATTATCCCAGGCGCCGCCGGCATTTGCCATCATTACTGCTAAAATAAAGCCGGACACCGTCGCTCCTGCAAGCATACCGCAAATACCGTTGACACCCAGCAGCAATCCAATAACAATCGGCGAAACAACTGCAATAATGGCAGGAAGAATCATTTCTTTCTGTGCGGATTTCGTACAGATATCGACGCATGCCGCATAATCCGGATCAGCTTTTCCTTCCATTAACCCTTTAATCTCTTTGAACTGACGGCGAACCTCCACAACAATGCTTTGTGCCGCACGGCCAACTGCATCCATGGTGAGTGCTGCGAACAGGAACGGCAGTACGCCGCCAACAAACAAGCCGATGAGAACCGGCGGGTTAATGATACTCAGTTCAAATTTGAAATCCGGGTCGATCACCTGAACTTCTGCGATAAATGACGCAATCAGTGTCAGTGCGGTAAGCGCTGCTGAACCGATTGCGAAGCCTTTGCCGGTTGCAGCTGTGGTGTTGCCCAGCGAATCGAGTGCGTCCGTTCTGCGGCGCACTTCCTCACCAAGGCCTGCCATTTCTGCAATACCGCCTGCGTTGTCAGCCACCGGACCATATGCGTCTGTTGCCAACGTAATACCGAGCGTCGAAAGCATACCGACTGCCGACAGACCAACACCGTATAATCCCTGATTAAAGCTCGGATCACCAATCGAACCCGAACCACCCGACACAGAATAACTGACCAAAACAGAGATACCAACGATAATAACCGGTAAAACGGTCGAAAGCATGCCGAGCGACAAACCGCCGATGACGGTCGTTGCCGAACCGGTCAGCGATGTGGAAGCAAGTTTCTTTGTCGGGCGATAGGAATCAGACGTATAATATTCCGTCGTAATACCAATCAAAATACCTGCTAAAAGGCCGGATAAAATTGCAAAGAAAAATCCGATATTTTCTTTGCCGAGTCCAAAGTAAATCAGCGGGAATGCAGCCACTGCAATGATCGCACCGCTGATCCATGTGCCACGACGTAATGCAAACAACAGATTTTTCTGTGTTGCGCCTTCTTTTGTGCTGACGAAAAAGGTTCCGATAATCGAAGCAATAATACCGATTGCAGCCATGACCATCGGGATCGTCACACCTTTAAATCCAAAACCTGCGGCAACTGCAAGCGCTGCGGTAGAAATAATCGAACCAACATACGATTCATACAAATCGGCGCCCATACCTGCCACGTCGCCGACATTATCGCCGACGTTATCTGCAATAACCGCCGGATTGCGCGGATCGTCTTCCGGGATGCCGACTTCTACTTTGCCGACCAAGTCAGCACCCACATCCGCAGCTTTTGTGAAAATACCGCCGCCTACACGTGCAAACAGCGCCATAGAAGAAGCACCCATGCCGAATGTAAGCATCGCAGATGTAATCGCCTGAATTTGTGCATCTTCGAGTGCCTGTCCTGCAGCAACCACAAGGTGTGCCGGATCAGAATACCAGAATTTCAAGAAGAAATACCAGAATGAAATATCCAAAAGACCCAATCCAACGACTACAAATCCCATCACGGCACCCGACGAAAAGGCAATGCGCAATCCTGAATTTAAACTATTGCGTGCTGCATTGGCTGTACGTGCATTTGCAGCTGTTGCAATTTTCATTCCGATAAAGCCTGAAAGGCCAGAGAAAAATCCTCCGGTGATGAACGCAAACGGAACAAACATTGTCAAATAGCCCATAAATGCAAGGATCATTAAAACGACAAAAATAACGGCAAAAAACAGAATAACGCCAAGATACTGCCGTTTTAAGTATGCGTTTGCACCTTTTCTCACCGCAAGGGAGATCTTTTTCATCAGATCTGATCCCTCTGGTGCTTTGAGCACCTTTCGTGCAAGCAGACCGGCAAACAACAATGCAAGTGCTGACCCGATTGGTGCCAGTAATGTTAGATCCATAACATCACCCTCCATCCATATATTTTATATCTTTTATGATAGCAAAGTTTATGAATAATTTCAACAATATTTTTTCAAAAAACAATCTTTTTCAATGGTATTTACACCGAAAATAATAGTCGATATCTGAATTAAAACAACAATATTCTATTTAATATATCTCATTCTTTTTAGTTTGTTCTTCAAATTCTTCTCCGCATGTTTATGAAGAAAAAACAAGCGGAGTACTTTGAATAAATTTCCAAAGTACTCCGCTTGCTGTTTTATTTTTCTCTTGACTGACCCGCTCTTACTTTTCACGCAGATACCGAATTGCTGCAAGACCTGCTTTTGCGCCTTTGGCCACTGCTTCAGCAATTTGCAGCAATCCGCCGGTACAATCTCCTGCCGCATACAATCCCGGAATGTTCGTCTCTCCGTTTTCGTTTGCAACAATACGGTTTCCTTCTGTTAGCGCGCCCAATTTCCGTGCAAGATCTGCTGAGGACGCGACACCGATTGCCACAAACACGCCGTCCACTGCACGTTTTTCGCCGTCAGCAAACGTCACGCCTGTTACAACGTCCTCTCCGGCAATCGAAACGATTTTCCGTGTATCCACCGAAATGGAATCGGGGACCTCCACCTCAAGCGGCGCACCATTGGTAAGCATTGTCACGGAACCTACTACCGGCAGCAATGTCTGTGCCTCATGCAGTGCATACTCTCCGTTGCCAATGACCGCGACTGTTTTCCCGCGATAGAAAAACGCATCACAAATTGCGCAATAACTAATGCCGCGTCCTTCCAAACGCGAAAGGCCGTCGATCTTAGGCGTTGCACGAGATGCACCAGTCGCCAGTATCACAACATCTCCTTCGTAAACGCCTGCTGTCGTTTCGACTGCAAGTGAATTCAAAAAAGAAATCCCAATGACTTCTTCATTTTTTATTGTACAGCCAAGCCGTTTTGCGTTGGCCAATCCCTGCTCGTATAGTTCTTTTCCGCTGATGGGCTGCGCAAACCCATAATAGTTTTCAATTTTATCGGCTTTTAAGAGCGCACCGCCATCACGCGATAAAATCGTTACCGAAATACCTGCACGCGCAAGATAAAGCGCCGCAGAAACACCTGCAGGACCACTTCCTACAATAACTGCATTCATTGATTCTTCCTCCTTTTTGCATACGCATGGAACACCATAAAACGGCAATACTATATCTATTATTCTCATACAATATGTCTTTTGATGTATTTGCATTATATCATAAAAAATTTTTTTAAAAAAGGACTTTTGTACTTGACAAACTTCTGAAAGCTATATATAATAACAGTAATGATTCTTATTAACGGAGTAAAGTCATGCGATATTCAAAACAACGTGCATTGCTTTTGGATCTTTTAAAAGCACATCACGATCATCCCACTGCTGATATATTGTATCATGAGCTTCGCAACATCATGCCTTCTGTCAGCCTCGGAACGGTATACCGCAATTTAAATCAGTTAGCAGACTGCGGACAGATTTTGCGGATCGGAACAAAAGGTTCCGAACGCTATGATGCTGCGCTTCATCCTCACGATCACATTCAATGTACTGTATGCGGCGGTGTCTTCGACTGCCCCCCCAATCTCTACACCATTGATGGCAATGCGGTTTGTGACGCAACTGGGTTTCAGCTCACTTCTTGTAAACTGATACTAAAAGGAGTTTGCCCTCATTGTCAGAAAAATTCATCAGATCCCGCGCAGGCGGTTTCAAAATAAAAATAAAAGGAGCGTTTACACATGAAATCTTTAAAAGGTACCAAAACAGAAGCAAACTTGATGGCTGCATTTGCAGGTGAATCTCAGGCAAGAAACAAATACACGTATTACGCATCAAAAGCAAAAAAAGAGGGATATGAGCAGATCGCCGCTCTCTTTTTAGAAACTGCAAACAACGAAAAAGAACACGCAAAAATCTGGTTCAAACTGCTGCATGACGGCGCAATCGCTGATACTGCAACCAACCTGCAGGACGCTGCAAACGGCGAGAATTACGAGTGGACCGAGATGTATGCAGAATTTGCAAAAACCGCAAAAGAAGAGGGCTTTGACAAAATCGCATACCTGTTTGAAGCAGTCGGCAAAATCGAGAAAGAGCACGAAGAGCGCTACAAAGCACTGCTCGCAAACGTAAACGGCGGCTTGGTCTTCTCCCGTGACGGCGAAATGATCTGGCAGTGCGCAAACTGCGGCCACATCCATGTCGGCAAAGCAGCTCCGGAGGTTTGCCCGGTATGTGATCATCCGAAAGCATACTTCCAGATCAAAGCAGAAAACTACTAATCCAAAAAAAGCAAAAAGAACGGCAGAATCTGCCGTTCTTTTTTTCTTTACTTTTTATAAGAATGTTTCGCATCAAGCCCATTCGCTTACCACAATTCCGTCTGTTACGGTAATATCACCGACGTTATCCGCCTGTGCAAACTGCAGCACATCATCACGGTCATAGTATACGACGCCTTCAATCGTGATCGTTTTCAGTTCAACCGGAATAAAAGCGTCTCCCGGTGATGTTTCCTGTTTTGCGTCAAACAACCGGTGAAAATCCTCGCGCGTAAATCCCAAACATTTGATGGCTTGTTCCTCCGTGAGATAGAGCGGAAGCTCCTCCGGCGAAGGCTCGGAAAAGCGAAGCGCGGCGATTCCGCCCATCAGCACACCGCCGGCAATCACTGCAAGCAAAATGAGACGAAGGATCATGACAACGCGGGTAAATCTTGTTTCATTCATTACAAAACGCCTCCTGTTTCATGCAAAATATCTGCAGAACGCTTCATCACGAAATGATGTGCAGATTCCTGTTCATTGGAATCACCCCATCTGTATTTTTTACAATTTCATTTTACTATAAAGAAAAATATCTGTCAATCATTTTCAAACAAAATAGATTTTAAACTAGATTCCATTCTTCTCTGTCCACCGCAAACAGAAAACGCGGTGTATTCTGTCCGCCGAATCCCGACAAAAACGTCTTTCGCACCGTCATGCCGAGCGCCTGTGCCACCCGAACGGATGGCTCGTTCGTCTGCTTAACAATCGCATGCACCCGCGGCGCATTCAGCGCAGAAAAGGCATAGGTCACACATGCGCGTGCAGCTTCTCTGGCATACCCGTGATGCCACACATCAAATCGGAGCAGATAACCAACCTCGAGCACCTGCTCCCCTTCGCAGGTTTGATAAGTCAGTCCCACCTGTCCGATCATCTCGCCTGTTTCCTTTCGGCACACTGCCAGCAGACCGAGTCCCTCCTGCACATTGCGCTGTTTCTGCCGCGCAAGCCATGCTTGCACATCCGCATCCGTGAACGTATGGCAGTACGCGGTCATCACACGTTCATCCTGCAAAATGGCGGCGAGTGCATCAAAATCATTGTCTTCAAGCGGCCGCAGAATAAGCCGCTCTGTTTTAAGAATCATGTTTCTTCTCCATTTTTTAAAAAAGCAAGCCGGAAAAATCCGGCTTGCTTTCAATACAATATTCACGAACAGGCTTCCGGAAAGCTGCGACTGCATCCATACACCCTATTTTTTTCCGCTTCCGCCGCAAAACGGACAGTTTCCAGAACCAGACGGCCTGCATGACGTACATGTCTGTTCCACGCGCTCTGTCGTACCTGCCAGCAGCCGATATACACGTCCCGTACCATCACATGTGGAACAATCGCCGCTTCCGCTGCAGCTTGTACACTGCTCCTCGCCTGTATTTGCCGCTGATCCGCTTCCATCTTTGTAAGGAGTAAGCGTCCGAGAAGTCCGCGCACCGGTATCCGCTAAAATCAATCCATCACCAAAGACAATATGAATTTCGCTTTCACCGCCGCCATAATGGCAATCCCAAATAGACACATTACATTTTCCCGCCTCATCGGTCCAACTCCACGTGGGTTCAAAAGACGCAACACTTCCTTTTCCTGTATACGTCAGTACATATGTTGCCGTGTTATCGTCCTCTTCCTTCCACTGCAGTGTAAAATGATATTCATCTTGCAAAAGTTGAACATATTCTAACACTGTTTTTTGATTATAATTCCAAAAATAAACAGACTTCGTATAGTTCGAAAACTCCGTTGACTTATTTTCAACCGCACAGTTATTTGTAAATGAAACGAAATCCGGAAGCACAGGTCCGTCAGGAATCACAATGGTATTCACCGAACTTTCCTGCTGTTGACCGCCTCCAACAGTATCATTCTCAACGTCATCGGTCTGCACATCTTCATCTTCCTGCGCGTGCAAACTTGTGTTTTCTTCGTTTTGAGCGAATGTCTCCGCATTATTCAACCGGTGGATTCTAAGCATATTTGAATAGATAAGAAAACCAATCAATATTAAAATCAATACACCACCGATGGAAGAAAGTAAAATCACCAGCCACGTTTTTTTCTTTCGCACAGGAACAGTTGAGATCATCGGCGGAACCATACCATTATAAGTATTCGGATACTGCTGCATATTCACTGCTGATTGGTTGGTACGCTCCATTTTTTCTCCACATACAGGACAAAAAGAAGCGTCGTCCGGCACTGCATTGCCGCATCTCATGCAAAACATGATTCTTTTCCTTTCTTTTTGATATTTTCATAAAAATTCTACTGTACAATACACCTCCTGTTTTTTCTTTTGATCCGCTCTTTTCTTCTCTTTTACAATATTCGTTTTTATCATTATAATATGGCTACGTTAATAAAATCAACAAAATTCGTCCAAAATGTCATTTCCCATCAATAATCAGAGAAAAAAACAAGCCGGACATCTGTCCAGCTTGCTTTTCATCCCTTTTTATTACATCAAATGAATTTCCCACGTACCCTGTGGTGTCTGCTCATAATAACATTCTGTCAGTTCCTCTGCGTCAAACACCTGCACCAAAGGCAGAAAATTGACCGGCAGCGAAAGAGAGGGAAGGTCTTCTTTTTTTACCCAAAAGACTTCACCCTCATCCGAGCTTTGCACCTCACCTGAAAATGTATCCGTACGGTAAAGAAACACAACGTACCGCGCACCTGATTCCGTCTGAAACTGCTTTACGCCGCACAGACGCGGATTTTGAATCGTGAGTCCCGTTTCTTCATATACTTCACGAATCACCGACTGCACAAACGATTCACCCGGTTCCACATGACCGCCCGGAAACGTAATGCCTGGCCAGTCTTTACTTCTCCGGTTCTGTACCAGCACATTTCCAGCACCATCGGAAATCATGCACATATTTGTAAAAACAGCGCGTTCCTCACGTGCCATTACTCGACGCCTTCGATCGAACGAATGACATCTTCGTCCGCATCATAATCGACACCTGCTGCTTCAAAACCGAATAAACGGTAAAAATCATGCCAATAGCCGTCAATATCCGCACACTCTGTAAGGTTCTCTGTGGAGATTTTCTCCCAAAGCGCAGACACCTCTGCTTGAATCTCCGGTTCCATCTCCCAGTCATCCATACGAACCATGCCGGATTCGTCGGTGCGAACTGCTACGCCATACAGCTTATCATGGAACAGGCGGTACATCTGCTCGATGCATCCCTCATGATTGCCGTGTGCTTTCATGACTTTATACAGAATCGAAATATACAGCGGAACAATCGGAATTGCCGCGCTCGACTGTGTCACAAGCGCCTTGTTCACCGAAATATAAGCGTGGATACCGCCGCACTCCGCACTGATTTCTTCTGCAGTGCGTGCAAGGTGTGCTTTGGCACGGCCAATCGAACCATCGAAATACATCGGATGTGTCAGTTCCGGTCCAATATACGAATACGCGATTGTCATTGCGTCTTCTTCGATTGCATCCGCTTCACGCAATGCATCGATCCAGTCACGCCAGTCTTCGCCGCCCATGACTTTCACGGTGTGTTCGATTTCTTCTTCGGTTGCCGGCTCAATCGTTACATCCGAAACCGTACGGTTTTTCAAATCAATCGTTTTATTGGTATACGCCTCGCCAGTTGTTTTGAGTACAGAGCTATATACGGTGCCGTCTGCTGCCACACGTTTCGGCGCAGCCAAGCTGTAAACAACCATATCCACTTTGCCGAGATCCGCTTTGATCGTTTCAATGACTTTCTCTTTAATTTCTTTAGAATATGCGTCGCCGTTAATTGTTTTCGCATACAGTCCGTCTGCTTTTGCGAATTCCTCGAACGCAGCGGTATTATACCATCCGGCAGTACCGGTACGTTTTTCGCTGCCGTTGCGGTCAAAAATAACACCGAGTGTTGCCGCGCCGCACGAATATGCCGCAGAAATACGGGAAGCGAGTCCATATCCCATCGAAGCACCAATAACAAGTACTTTTTTCGGTCCCTCTGTTTTCGGCTGTGATTTTACATATTCAATTTGTTCTTTTACGATCGCTTTGCAGCCGTCCGGATGCGCGGTCGTACAAATAAATCCTCGAATTTTTGGTTTTACAATCATGTCGGTTCTCCTTTACACAAAGATTGTTTCATTCAGCATACCATAAAACGACTTCTTTTGCAAGCAACACAACAAATCATCGGTTTTTTGTTTATGTAATCAAAAGCAGATAAAAACGGCTTTCGAGCTTCATATAGACTGTGTGATTGCATTGGATTTTCCGTGTACTTCATCTAATTTGACACGGATCACCGCTGTCGCCGCACGATATTTTGAAAAAGTATCATCCGGATGATCCCCGTAATGTGATACGACCGCCGCCAATCCATGATCAAACAACGCGTCCCCATCATATAAAATTTGTGCATTGCCAAATCCAATGGCACTCTCATACTTCGCTGTCATATCACAGGCAGCCGGTCCATCCTCAATCATGAGAACTCGTCCGCAGGAGATGCAAACAGCAGGATTTTCTTTCAGATACGAAAGCTTTTTTCCAACTTTCGCACAATGAAAATAAACAACAAGCGTTCCGTCTTCCTCACAAATTCCAAAATTCATGGGCACTGCATAAGGCTTATTTTGGCAGCACATAGAGAGTGTAGCCGTCTGACAGCGCAAAAAAATGGCATGAATTTCTTTAAAATCGGTAATCTCCCGATCACTTCTGCGCATCAGTTATGCCTCCTCTGCCTTGATCTTCACACGTGAAGACGATTTTTTCGTTTTTTTCGGTGCAGCACCTTCTTTGCAAATTGGCTTCATTGGACACACATCACATTTTGGCGCACGTGCTGTACAAATCTCCCGTCCAAACATGACAAGGCGATGGCAAAAATCACCGGACTCCGCGGGATCCAAAATCGGACGCAGTGCATCTTCCACTTTTTTCGGCTCTGTAATGCCGGTGGTCAGGCCAATGCGTCCGCAAATACGAATGCAGTGTGTATCCGTTACAATAGACGGCTTATGATAGATATCGCCTACAATCAAATTGGCAGTCTTTCTTCCCACACCCGGCAATGTAATCAGTTCTTCTATGGTATCCGGAACTTTTCCATCAAAACGCGAAAGCATTGCTTGACACATGCCGATGGTATCTTTGGCTTTCATCCGAAAAAAACCGCATGGCTTAACAATTTTTTCCACTTCAGCAAGATCGGCATTTGCAAACGCTTCCAGCGAATCATAGCGGGCAAACAGCTCTTTTGTGACAATATTTACACGTGCATCCGTACACTGTGCAGACAATCGTGTCGCAATCACTAACTCGTACGGTTTCTCTTTATCGTAAACAAGCGAACAAACCGCTTGCGGATATCGCTCTTTTAAAATAGAAACGGCTTGTGCCGCGCGCTCTTTTTTCGTCATAGATAACGCCCTCCTATCATTTTTTATAGTATACCATGAAACCTATTAAAATGGGAATGCGGTTAGCAGAATGTTCACAGTTTGTCTGTTACTTTTTGCTTTACTATTCGACACAAAACCGGTATAATAAAAACAAAAATCTTGATTTTTCCGGTTGGAGGTCTTGTTTTATTTATGAATCGTTATGAAAATATTCCATGCCCGATTTGTGGAGAACCACTGAAAAAGGATGACGATATTGTTGTTTGTCCAATTTGTGGTGCGCCTTATCACCGTGCATGTTATCAAAAGGAAGGACACTGTATTTTTCCTGAACTTCACGAATCAAATACTCCCTGGACACCGCCGCAAAAAGAATCGAATCAAGAAGAATCACCCCAAGATCAGCCAAAGAGATGCCCGCGCTGCGGTGCAGAGAATCCGGCTTCCGCGCTTTTCTGCAACACCTGCGGCATCCCGCTGAATGTTTCTTATTCTTCTGACGAACAAGCACCACCTTATTCCTCACAGCAGTCAAATCCAAATGGAATGCCGCAAGGATTCGGCGGAATGCCGTTTGGCTCTTTTATGCGTGCGCAGTCTGTTCCTCCGGAAGAAGAAATCGACGGAATTCAGGCACAAGATTATGCCGCTTATATCGGTCGCAACGCACATTACTTTTTGCTGCGGTTCCGTGAAATTTTCCGCTCTAAGACAAAAATTATTAACTGGAGCGCCTTTTTCTTTCAAGGCGGTTACTTTCTGTACCGAAAAATGTATGGGACAGGGATTCTGATCTTTCTCATTCAGTTGTTGATTTCTTTACCACAATATTTAATGACATATCAGGCGATTACATCGTCTTCCACATTGATGCCGTCAAACTCCATGACATCCATTACGACGATCAGTATGCTTTGTCAGATTCTCTCGTTGGCTATGCGTTTTGTATGCGGATTTCTGGCAAATACCCTCTATATGCGGCACTGTCAAAGACAGATTGCAAAAGCACGTGCCGTGACAACATCGCCGCAAGAATGCCGCGCACTTCTCGCAAAAAAAGGTTCTGTTGCTACCAAGTTAATCGCCGGCCTCTTAATCGGTTACGCAGCATTGAATCTTTTGGCATTCATTCTGTTAATGTTTCTGTTATAGTTCTGATTTTTACAAACTTCAATTCGTAAAGTAAAAAAATAAGGGTAAATCTATTTAAGATTTACCCTTATTTTTTATTTTAAATTTTTTAAAGCGTTTTTAGTTTCAATATCTGATAATTTTTTAAATTTTAACATCATGTCAATTAAAGCAGTAGAATCCATATCTATTGCATCATCAATTAAATTGCTCTTTTGAAATGTTTCTATTAACATTTTTAATATTTTAATTTGCTCTTCTTTTAAATGATCTATCTCTAAAATATTACTAGAACGATTTAATAAAATAGTATCTATACTAACATGAAAAATGTCGGCTAATTTTACAAGAACCTCATATGAAGGTTGGCGCGAGTCGTTTTCATATGATGCAATAGTAGATTTTGTAACGCCTAATAAAGTTGCTAATTCTAATTGCGTATATCTATTTTGTTTTCTTAATTCTTTTATTTTCGATCCAAATAATATCATACGGCACAACCTTTCTTGTTTCATATTGTATATTACTTTTGTTTTACCGTTGGAATATTAAAAAATACTCGATTAGAATAATATTTATTATTCACATAGTAGACTTTTAAATATTCTTATGGTATAATATAGATGAAGCAAGAAAGGAGGTGCAAACATGATTAAGCTATGCAAATATAATCAAAATAATGTAATTGAAAAAGTTCGAAACGGACAACTTGATGCTTTGGCTCTCAGTTCTACAAATCTAATCGATGATATCATTCTTGAGATGAATAATCGAAAAATATTTGATTGTCTAAAAACTAATATTCCAGATTTGCGAGCCAAAAATACGGTTATTCTATATGAATTAATATGGGCTAGTGCTATATGCGCTAAAATGAAAGTTCAAACAAGTCTTACGGATATACCTTTTGCAATCCACGATCATAGAACATTGGCTAAATTAGGTTATACGCTAATTGATACTAATTAAAATTTGAAACCTCAAATTGTGTAGGTAGTTATACCGCCTCATAGGGATTTAATAAAGACCTCCGAAACCGTTGAAAATAAAGGATTTTTCGCACCCTGCTCACCTTATCCCTTTATACGATTTCACACCGTTTTACCCTTGATCCGAGAAGTTATAAGGGCAAAAGCAAGGGCAGGAAAAACTGATAACAAAATATAACAAGGTGTGGCAATCGGGAAACTGTGATGTATGTGCGAATATATGATTTTGGAGGATTACAAAATGGAACAGTACATCTATAACGAGCAAAACGGTCTTTGGTATGAGCAGCGGGGCGATTATTATATCCCCTGCTTGGAATTACCAGCCGAAAAAGCGAACGGTCTATCGGCGTATGGGGGCAGCGGCGTTCGCGGTATATCCGTGAGCATAAAAAGGCGCTTTATACCAGCTTTTTAACAATCGGTAAGCTGCAATCCTATCTGCCGATGTTGAGGAACAGGCGCAGGAGCTGTTTGAGCAGCTTATGAAGCAGCGGGCAGAGCGTGGGTGCATTACCGAAACGCTGAAAGCCGACAATCAAATGGAGCGGGTGCAGAGAATGAATGCCCTGCGGTCGGCAGTTGTAGAAACCGTCAACGCCGGGGTGATCTTCGTATGAAGAAGAAATACCACCTTTATTTGACGGCAGCAGAAAGACGGTATGTTTTCAACACTCTGCTTGCCTACCGTCATAATCTGATTGCACAGGGCAGAGATACAGACCTTATGGACGAGGTAATGATAAAGCTGCAAAAATGAGCCTGCAACGCTTTCAAACACAAAAACGAGGGGCAAGGTACAAACACCTTGCCCCTCAAAGTTTAGGTCCTGAAAACGGCTTGAAATCAGGCTTTTTTACCTCTAAATGTCCACGCAGCGAGGTAAATGGTTTGATTGGAATACCGTTTTTAGTATAACAGTCGTGCCGTCGAAAACAAGCAATGCAACACTTGCCGGAACAAGTGAAAACAAATCGCACCCAATTTCTTACTTAATCTTTTTCATCAGTATAACTGTCCTTTTCCTCACCCTTTTTGCTTTCTGTCCGTAATTGCTTTTCCAGTGCCGACTGCTTGGCGAGGATCGCGTTTACCTTGTCGTACAGATCCTCTATCATAATTTCAGTTTTCAGGTTGACCTTGTAATCGTTTTCGGATCTTTGGCGATCCTTTTCCTCCTGCCGGTTCTGGCTCATCATAATAAGGGGCGCCTGAATTGCCGCCACACAGGAAAGAACCAGATTCAGCAAAATGAAAGGATACGGATCAAACGCCTTGGTTGCCAAAAGGACATTAACGACCATCCAAAGAACAAGCACTCCTGTAAAGGAAAAGATGAACGCCCAGCTGCCGGCAAATTTCGCAATAGTATCGGCGGCGCGCTGTCCTAATGTATACTTTTCTTTTTTGCTTTCCGGCTTGACCGAAATTTTGCTGTCTGCCAACAAATTCAGCACTTCCTCATCGGTCATATCATGACGGATATCGTTTAATACTTCTCTCAACAGTTTTCTGTTTTCTTTCATAATCATTGTTCCTCTCTCTCGTTTTTGTTTATGGTATGCAGAAAGAAATCCGGTCCCTTCTCCTTAAATAGCAGCAGTGAAACGCTGACCAGCAAATCGGCGTGTACGGCAGGCTCATCCAAAGGAATGGCAAAATCATCCTCTATTCTGCGGATACGGTAGAGCACCGTGTTCCGATGGGTAAAAAGTGCATCGCAGGTCTTCTTCAGCGATCGGCAGCAGGTCAGATAATGATAAAGCGTTTCACAATACTGCGTGTCCTTTTTTTTATCGTGTGCGGCAAGCTCCCGGATCTCTTTTGCAATCAGGTCGCTTCGCCCTTCCAAATCTTTCAGCAGAATCAGCGTGCGGAGTTGCGGCACCGTGCAGACATTTCCACCGTGAAAGCGGTGATCCATCATCAGCTCCAGCGCTTCACGCGCTGTGCGATAGAGGGCAGGCAACTCAAACAGATCGTCAATCCCGTCCGATATCACCACTTTTAATTGGAACTCCTCCGCCAACGTAGAAAAATCATTGGGATCTGTTTTTCCGTGTAAGAATAGAAACACATCACCCCGATATAAAAAAGAATGTGACTGTGGGAATCTTACGCCGAGTTCATCTTTTAGATGCCGTTTGCCGAGATATTCGTTGTGATAGGCGGTCAGATCGATCAGCGCAAAGCCTGTGGGATGAAAATCCGCAAGATAAGTACCGGAGGCTTGCAGACGAAAATAAGGCGCCGAGGAAAATCCTCCGTCTAAAAGGTGCATCAGGATATCCTCTGCCGTTTCAAAGGGCTTGTCCTGCCTGCTGGCTTCGATAAAGGCCTGCTTTGCCAAAACCTGTTCTACCGTATTCCAGGTTTCCGGCGGAATGCTTTGCAAATGTCCGTCCGTATCTACGCAAATAAGATAGCCCAGCCTCACACCGGAGCTGATGAGCGGCGCGAAGCGGCGACGGTAATCACTGCCGTCCAGCTTTATATAGTCGTTCCTCCCGGCAGACAGCTCTTCACTTTGACTGATAACCGCACCGGCCTCATAGGTAATCTCCCCCTGTCTGACGGCATCCTGAAAAAGCGGATCGGTAAAGCCGAGCGGCCGGTGATGTGCCATAACATGAAAGGTATCGTCCAGTACAATCAG
>CALXAM010000014.1 GCA_944386285.1 uncultured Clostridia bacterium
GTTGGAGTTTGCGCGCCGTGAAGGATATATGGTGTCGGTAGAGTTATTTCATCTTGAGGTGAAGGACATCTGCGGTTTTGTACAAACTTGTTCCCAGGACGAAGTGGTGATTCAGTTATTCAATTTGGATGGTGAAGAAGATGGGACTGCAGTATTCTGCTATGAAACGATATCGGCGATTTCTTGTGATCAGAGGACGAAATAAAAATGCGATTGATTCATGAAATAAAAAAAGGAACACAGTCAGGCGTATTGTAACTGCCGGCGCTTCGTTTTAATGATACAGTGCACGCAGCTGATCCATATTTTATCAATTACATTTTAAAAAGAGCTTGAATAGGTGGAAAAATGAACGTTAAAAAAATATTTTTTATAATGCTGTCAGTGATATTTTTTCTTCTTTTTGTTGGAATGACAATAAACGTAATTGTTATATTCCAGGAAGAACCACTTTCAAAAAGCGATGTCACTGAATTTTCAGCGACGATAAAAGACGTCACGGTTTTAAAAGATTGTGGTGTGATAGAGATAGAAGAACATAAGAAATTATATGTATTATATATCGACGAAGTCGCCAATCTTACAACCTTTTTGGCGTTGCAGCCGGGTCAGAAAATTTACTTTGGCGTGGAGAATATCTGGAAGCCACAAATCAAAGAGATGGAATTTATTTTTATTCCTTCATTGCGAACCGATGAAGAAGAAATTTTTACATTAGATGATTATAATGAATCCATGTTTAAACGGAATACGTTAGCGCGTATCATGGGGATCATCGGATCAGTGATATTCTTTCTTCTTTTTTTGCGCAGTGTGTTTTCATGCAAAAAGGTTTTTGTTACGAAGCGGAAGCGCTAAGAAAGACATAGAGCGGTTAAGAAATCGATCACGGTTTTTATAAAAGAGGTGACAGCCGTATTTTCTGATGAGATACTGCATAATTGAGATAGGTAAGAAATTATGAAAGAGAAACAACACAAACTGATTATAAAAGCATTTTTAGCGTCAAAAATTCCTCAGGTGATCAGGCAGCGTGCACCGGAGCTGATCGCTGTCGACTCTATGATCGGCGGTTACTGCAATCAGTTATGAAAGGGAAACGGTCAAATAAAATGGATACCGAATCAAATGATTACAAAAGATGAGATTGCCATTTTTTCGAAACTTATAAATGATTGTACCGGTGTAGAAAAGGACGAATTGATCATCTATTATCGGCTGATGAGATTGACAGAATCCGTCCTATATTCCTATAGTCAAAATGAAAACGCAGAGATGCCGTCATGCGTTTTCGGTAAAGAATAAACGAAACCTGTGATATACATGGAAAAGAGCGTTTGCGTTCAGCGCAGAAAAGAGTAGCCAAGAAAAAGGAATAGAAACATGGATTTGTGGAATCAAAACAGAGAACAGAAAAGTAAGGGAATCTATCTGCATATTGATCACGATTTTTTTGAACTTACATAAAGAGCAATAAAAAATCCCAATGATATTGCACCGGCTTTTCCTTTTATGATACGATTTAGATTACACCATGTGTTTGCGGATGCCGTTGCCTGTCATGATGATAAAACCCTGTGAGAAGTTTTAACCGATTGTCCTCGCGGCAAAAGCACAGCGCATGAACACGTTTAGAACCTTTGTATCTTCTAGCCGGATGGAAAAGATCATCGGTTTTTTTAAAAAGAAGCTTCTATGGCGATTGTGAGGGGAAAGAAATGTGTGTATTGATTGATCAGTGGATGGAGCAATATCGAGAGGCGGTACAGCAGCTGTTTGGCGAGCGGGTCTGGTTTCTGGGACTTCAGGGCAGTTACGGACGCGGTGAGGCGAATGAACACAGCGACATTGATGTCGTCCTGATTCTGGATACGGTATCTGTAAATGATTTGGAAAAGTACAGTCAGATGCTTGATACACTTTCTGCCCGGGAGAAAGTGTGCGGCTTTGTTTCCGGCAAACAGGAGATCCTTTCGTGGGAACTCTCTGATCTGTTTCAGTTTTGTTATGATACAACGCCGATACTGGGATCGCTTGAGGAACTCATTGGCTGTATTCGTGAGGAGGATATTCGCCGTGCCATTCGGATTGGCGCCTGCAATGTGTATCACATGTGTGTGCACAATCTGGTGCATGAGAAAAGCACGGACATATTGAAAGGACTTTATAAATCGGCCGTCTTTACGCTGCAGGCGATTGCTTTTTTGCAGACAGGCCGGTATGAAAAGAAGAAGCGTGATCTTCTTTTGGTATTGCAGGAGGAAGACCGGTCCGTGTTAACCGCGGGCATGACGATTAAAGAGAAAACAAATCTTTCCAAGGAAGAACAAAAGATGTTTTCTGCTGAACTGCTTTGCTTTGCGTCAAGATGGATTTGTGAGGTGTAATGATATGGCAAAATTAGAACGAACGATTCGAGGCGACTTTAACGGGATTCTTCACAAAATTGAGTCGGGCATTGTAAATGGCAGTATGTCCGCGTCTTTGGAGGAATGCAGTGATTTTTACAGTAACGGCGCGCGCTGCAGTGTACGTGTATTTGAACGATACAGCTGGCTTGGAAACAACCGTGTCAGTTTGAGCGTGACGCTGTTTCAGAACATCGGGGATGAAATTCATCTTTCCGCGATTACGGCAGGCGGCAGCCAAGCCTTATTTTTCAAGATCAATACGTGGGGAGAAGAAGCGTTTTTAAATAAACTTGAGGAGCTGCTTTGAGTGCGGAAAGGATGGAGCTCAGATGTCGGTTTCAAAGAAAACGGCCGTCTTTGCGTGTGATGTGCAAACAGTATGGTCGATTGTTTTAAATGTCTTAGCATATACGAATTGGCGCAGTGACTTAAGCCGGGTGGACGTCTTAAACGATCGTCAGTTTGTGGAATACACGAAAGGCGGAGTCGCAACAACGTTTACCATAACGCTTAGAGAGCCGTACAGCCGCTTAATGTTTGAGATGGAGAATGAGAATCTGAGCGGGCGTTGGGTCGGTTTATTTTCGCAGGCAAAGGATCAGACAACCGTTTCCTTTACGGAGTATGTGACAGCGAAAAAGTGGTTCATCAAGCCGTTTGTTCGATTTTATTTAAAAAAACAGCAGGCACAGTTTATGGCGGATTTAGAGAAAGCGACGCTTAAAAAGGAGGGTGTCACATGAATACAAATCAATACATTATTGCGTTTTATAATGACTATGATGAAGATAGCCGTTTGGTGAAACGGCACGGTTCGGTTGAGTTTTTGACGACGATGCGGTACATAGAAAAGTATCTCAGACCGGGCAGCAAAATCATTGAAATCGGCGCAGGAACCGGACGTTATTCCCATGCGCTGGCGCGGCGGGGATATGCCGTTGATTCGGTGGAACTGGTAGAACACAACATCGAGGTGTTTAAAAAGAATACATTGCCGAACGAAACCATTACCATTCGGCAGGGAAACGCACTGGATTTGTCTGCGTTTGCGGACAATCAGTATGATATTACACTGCTGTTAGGACCGCTTTATCATCTTTACAATGACACGGATAAGCGACAGGCACTGCGGGAAGCGATTCGTGTGACAAAACCGGGCGGCGTGATTTTTGCCGCTTATGTGATGTCGGACGGCTGTCTTCTTGACGAGGGATTTCATCGCGGAAAAGTCGATGTGAAAGAATATATTCGGGATGGACTCATTGATCCGGAAACGTTTTCGACCAAATCTGAGCCGAAGGACTTGTTTGAACTTGTCCGCAAGGAAGAAATCGATGCGCTGATGGCTGTCTTTCCTGTGAAGCGGCTTCACTATGTCGCGACAGACGGATGCGCGCTGTTTTTGCGCGAGACGATTGACGCAATGGATGATGAAATGTTTGCGCTGTATTTAAAATACCATTTTGCAACGTGCGAGCGTGAGGATTTATTGGGCATTTCCAGTCATGTCGTCGACGTGTTTGAAAAGCTTGAGGGGAAATAGCGGTCAAAAAGGAGAAGGTCGGCAATGAATGGAACAGGCATTTTGGTCGGAATGCAGTTTGCGGCGCATAAAATCGCGTTAACATGGGCGAAAGAAAATTTGCCGGAAGCAAACTATCAAGAAATCAGGAAATCGTACCATGCAACATTGAAATGGACGATGATATTTGTGGTAGTATGCTGCATTCCTGTTATGATCGCGTTTTTCTATTTGGCAATGGAAGCGCCCTTTTCAAAAAGCGCCGAGGAGGCAGTGACGCCCGAGGGAGCAACAGCGTGTGTGTTGGCGCGTGTAGACTATGACGGGAATTTCTTTTGGACACATGATTCGAAAAAATATGAGTATCCGCTGAAAGATTACGGCTTTGATGCAAACGACTATGCGTTTGGTGACAAGGTAAACGTGTATGTAGATGACGCGCAAAACGTGATCAAGGTCACCGCAGTGCAAGAGGGAATGAGCATCAGGGAGATAGAAGTCGCTGTCGGTGTCATTGGCGCGATTCTTGTGCCGGTGCTGTTAATTTGCTGCGTTTATCTTCCGATCGCATATCGTACATTTGCAAAACCATGGAGAATGTTTTACAGAGAATTTTCCCGCAAATAAACCGCAGCTTGCCGGGAAAAGGGGCAGATGTTTCTTTTATTTGCCGCGGATTCGTTTTTCGGGCATAGTATGCGCAGACAGTCATTCGGCTGCTTAAAAAGATAAAAAGAGATACGGAGGAAAACGAGTATGCGTTATGATTGGATGGATCAGTACCTGCTTTGTAAGCGGAGTGTTACAAAAGATTTTCAGCCCAGTTGGAACTGGATTCGGTATCACATCGGCGGAAAGATGTTTGCCGCGATTTGTTTAAACGATCAAAACGTGCCGTATTATATCAATCTGAAAGTGGACCCGGCAGAAGGAGATTTTTTGAGAAGTCAATATGAGGATATCATTCCGGGTTACTATTCGGACAAGCAAAACTGGATTTCTGTAAATCCCCACGGCACGGTGCCGGATGAACTGTTAAAAGAACTGCTGGACAACGCGTATCATTTGATGCTTGGCGGGTTCAGTAAAAAGCGGCAAAGGGAAATTCTGAATCTCAGCTGCTGCGGAACCGAATGCACGGCGTGCGGCTTCTATCAAAAGGAATGTGCAGGATGCAATGAATGTCAGGGAAAAGTGTTCCATGCGCCAAAAGGAAAAGCGTGTCCGATTTATGCTTGCTCGGTGCAGAAACACCGGTATGTAAATTGTGCCGGCTGTGCAGAGATGCCCTGTACCATATGGAAAGAAACACGTGACCCGCAGCTTTCCGAGGAAGAATTTGAAGAATCCATTTGTAAGCGAATGCAAAACCTGAAATCGCTGTAAGATGCGCAAATATCACCGATCGGCCGGCAATATAAAAATCGCATAAAAGACATTCAATAGACTCACACAAAAACGGATGAAGGAACGCCTTCATCCGTTTTTTATCATTAAAATGAGTGATCTGGGGAATAAATATACATTTAAATTTGGACAAAATTGCATCAGTATCGTAAAATAAAATATATGAATATTGAATAAATTCATATATGGCGAATATTTTGTGTGATGTAATCTTTCGTAATATATAGGAGGAGAAAAGAAATGGCACAGATTGCAGAAGTCATTAAATATGAAGGCGATAACAGCACGTTTATCTGGAAACATCCCAGTGAGGATTTCAACTGTTTTACACAGCTCATTGTTCATGAATCACAAGAAGCAATCTTTTTTATGAATGGCCAAGCGCTCGACTTGTTTGGCCCCGGCCGTTATACATTGGAAACGCAGAATATTCCGATTATTGGAAAACTGCTGAATCGTGTCACCGGAGATCAGTCACCGTTCCACTGTGAAGTATATTTTATCAATAAGACAGAACAGATGGGCATCAAATGGGGAACGGACAGCAAAGTACAGTATATCGATCCGACATATGGCTTCCCGATTTCCATTGGGGTAAGCGGTGAAATGAGCCTGCGGGCAGAGGACAGCTCATTTGTGCGTATGCCGCACTGAAAGAGAAAAATGCTAAGAAATTGTTCTATCGTCTGCCGCTGATTACCATCAGTTATTCTGCAACGGTTGTTTCCGTGATCGTCGGCGCACTGTGTATGGCAATTCCGTTTCTCCCGACTTGGGTTGGCGTCGTTGTCTGCCTGCTGATTCTTGCGTTTAGTGTGGTTTCTGTTTTGAACGCACAGATTGCGGCGGATTTGGTTGAGAAAACAGACGATCAGATTAAGGCACAGACATTTTTTATCAAATCGCTTACGGCAGATGCACAGACATTGATGACAAAAGCCGCATCGGAACAAGTAAAAGCGGAAGTAAAGAACGTATACGAAGCGATTCGATACAGTGATCCGATGTCCAATGATGCGTTGTCAGAGATTGAGCAGGAGATTGCTTCACATTTTGCGGCGCTTTCTAACGCAGTAGAGAAAAATGATCTGCATGAAATCAAACAGGCGGCGAATGATGTGCTCA
Source organism: uncultured Clostridia bacterium (assembly GCA_944386285.1). GTDB lineage: Bacteria > Bacillota > Clostridia > Oscillospirales > Ruminococcaceae > Paludihabitans. The sequence goes on from CALXAM010000014.1 coordinate 6,466, forward strand.
TTCTGGTGAACAACCGCAGTCAGAAGTGTAAATTGTTAAAATAGAATACAGCGTGCAGAAGGGGAAGAACATGTCGATTTTCAAATGTAAAATGTGCGGCGGCACATTAGAAATCAACGAAGCGCAAAGCACCGCGGTTTGTGAATACTGCGGCACCGTTCAAACACTGCCGAAATTGGGGAACGAGCAGCGGGAAAACCTGTATGACCGTGCCAATCATTTTCGCCGGAGCAATGAGTTTGATAAGGCTGCGGCAATTTATGAGCGAATTCTCGATGAAGATCCAACGGACGCAGAGGCGTATTGGTCGCTGGTATTGTGCCGGTATGGAATTGAATATGTCGAAGATCCGGTGACACACAAACGTGTGCCGACCGTCAATCGCACACAGTTTACTTCTATTTTTGATGATGAGAATTATAAATCTGCCTTACAGTGTGCAGACGGTGCGCAGCGTGCGATTTATGAAGAAGAAGCGAATACCATTAACGAGATCCAAAAAGGAATCCTTTCGATTTCACAGCACGAAGAACCGTTTGATGTCTTTATCTGTTATAAGGAAACCGATGCAAACGGCAGAAGAACACCGGACAGCGTGCTTGCGAATGAATTGTATCACGAACTTACGGAAGAGGGGTTCAAGGTATTTTTTGCACGCATTACACTGGAAGATAAAATCGGAACTGCATATGAGCCTTACATATTTGCGGCGTTAAATTCTGCAAAGGTCATGGTTGTGCTTGGCACAAAGCCCGAGTATTTCAATGCGGTTTGGGTGAAAAATGAATGGAGCCGTTATCTTACTCTTATTAAGAGCGGAGAAAAAAAGGTTTTGATCCCGGCGTACCGTGATATGGACCCGTATGATCTGCCGGAGGAATTTTCTCATTTGCAGGCGCAGGATATGGCGAAGCTTGGATTTATGCAGGATTTGGTTCGCGGAATTAAGAAATTAACAGAATCCGATGAACCAACGACCACTGCGACCGAGCAGGTGAATGTCGTCGTTAATCTTTCGGGGTTATTAAAGCGAATGTTTTTGTTCTTGGAAGATGGTGAATTTGAAGAGGCGGACGCGTACTGTGAAAAAATACTGGATAATGATCCGGAAAACGATGAGGCCTATCTTGGAAAATTGATGGCGGCGTATCGCTGTCGGACCAGGCAGGAGCTTGAGAAGTTACCGGAGCCGTTTGACAGCAATAAGGATTATCAAAAGATTCTGCGTTTTGGAAGCGAAGCGTTAAAGACAGAAGTAAAGGGCTATGTTGACAGCATCAAGGCGCGAAATGAATCGGAACGGCTCGACGAGATTTATACGGGAGCGTGTGATGCACTGCGTGCGGAGCATATCACCGAGAACCGGTATCGTGAAATTGCAAGGCGATTTGAATCCATTGCGGAATACAAAGATGCACAAGAAAAGGCACAGGAATGTATAGAGAAAGCGGAGCTTGCACGAAAAAACGATATTTTTAATCGCGCTGTTTCGGCACAGCAGACGGACACAATTCCGCGCCTTACACAAGCAGTCCAGATGTTTGAAGCCATTCCCGGATTTTTGGATGCAGATGAGCGTGCAGCCGCATGCAAAGCGCGGATTGAGGAGCTTAAGATCTTAAAACAGAAGGAAGAAGCGGAACAGGAAAGGTTGTTGCAGGAGAAGCAAAAAAAGGAGAAAAAAGAGAGAAAAATTACATGGATTTCCGTTTTGATTGGACTTGTATGCCTTGGATGTGTGATTGCATTTAACAGTATGTTCTGCTCGAAATCCCCATCGCAGGAAGAATCGTCGCAAGAGGTTGTTTCATCGGGTACAGAGGTGAGTGAGCCGCAGAAGGAGGACACGGTATCATCAGATATAGGCGGAAGTGAAATAGAGGAAATCGGTCTTACCGGCAAATTGACTTTCGATTCCGGCTTATACGTTGTTGGTGCAGGGGATCAATATACAGTCGGATTAAAAGCAGACGGAACAGTGGTTGCGGTCGGTTCCAGTCGGTATGGGCAGTGTGATGTTTCGGACTGGACGAATATTGTGGCAATTGAAACAGCCGAAACCCATACAGTCGGACTGAAATCAAACGGCACGGTTGTGGCAACCGGCTCCAATCGGGAGCATCAGTGTGATGTTTCGGATTGGCGTGACATTGTGGCAATTTCGGCCGGACTGGCACACACTGTTGGCGTAAAATCGGATGGAACGGTCGTTGCGATCGGACGCAATTACGAAGATGAGTGTGATGTTGGAATGTGGCGTGACATCAAATTGCCGGAATGAACGATTGACGCAATGATGTCATCTTCATTTCATTATAATGGGCAAACAGTTTGACAGAAACAGCAAGAACATCATTTAAAGAGCAGTATTCAATATTCTAACACAAAAGCGGATGAAGAAACGGCTTCATCCGCTTTTTTATGCGTAAATTTGTGAAAATAAAATTTATTATAAAGAATGAACGAAAACAGTAGTAGGTGAATTGTCTGCTATAAAGCTTTTTTAAAGAGAAAACAACATGAAAGCTGCTTTATAAAATTCGAATAAAAGCTAAAGTGATACAGCAATTTTAATATTAAAACAAAAAATAAGCGTGAATTACACGATATAGATGAGTTTATGAAATATTTAAGTTATTTTGTGTTGACATTATTATCTAAATCGTGTATATTGAAACTATAAAGTTATACGATAAAATAAATGTACATTGATAAATTTTATATATAAAATACACTAAGCGCACGTGAAATGGTAAAACGAGATGTTTTTTAGATGAGTCTCTCATCTTCTAATTCATAAAAATTCAAGTAGTATCGGTGTTGATTATTAAAGTGAGATGAAAATATGATGTTTTCTTGCTTCATTCAATTGTGAGAAATCAGGGATTCATCTTTGTGCAGCACACGGATAGGAGGTGAACTGTAAGTTTCTGGTGTGAATCATAAAATACAGCAAAATAAAAGTGTAGGAATGAAAAAATACAACTTCTAAACATTCAATATGATTTGTATTACAAGTGCGAACGAAAGTCTTTGGTGCAGTCATGCAGGAAAGAAGGAGTGAGGAAAATGAAAAAACGAACGGGAATCATGGCAATGGCTTTGACAATTTCGATTTTGCTGAGCGGATGCGGCAGCAAAACGGTGGAACAGAAAAACGATTCGCTTTCGTTCTATTTTTCTACTGACGGAAACGACAAATGGTATAAAGCGGCGGAGGACAATGTACTGGAGACATATCCGGACATGGAAACCGCCCTGAATTGGTGGGTAGTAGATCAGTATGATATGTCTTCCTCGAGAAAGTATAAAGATACGGATATTACGCCGCTTCAGGAGTATTATGACAAGATCACTTCCGATTTGCGAAAAGATCAGGCAGGCGACATTGTGATGGGTGATGCATTGTATTTGAATTGGCCTCAAGCAACACCGCCCGACTGGTACAAATTGATGAAAAACGGTGCATTTGCAGATTTAAACCCGCTTGCTGAGGAAAACGGAGAACTTGGTACCACTACTTATGTAAAGATTAGTTCCGATCAAGCGGTTTCATCAGAGGAACGGTGGACAATTGTTCCGCTGTTATCTGAACCTTGTTATTTTGCGACAACAGAAACGCTTGCAAAGCAATGGGATTTTTCATTGCCGGAACCAACTGAACCGACGGATCTTAGTTATCGTAAAATCAATATTGTGACGTTTTTAGAGCAATGTGCACAGTGGGTCGAAACGTATGGAGATGATTCGGATGCGCCGTCGATTATGCCGGATTATGAATTCCGAGTATTGAAGTCAGTTGCATTTGATGTCTGCAGTTTGACGATTGCGGATTATGAAACCGGAAAGGTGGATTTTGACAATCCAACGGTTAAACGGATTCTTGAAGCACTGCGCACGATCTCGACCGATATTGAGGATTCGGGCCTTGGCGATCAGGGAACATATAAGTTTGAGCAGAATGCATATAAAGAAAAGCGGTATTTGCTGTATGGGGCTACGTTAGAAGGTGTTGATGATCCGATCATGTTATGGCTTCAAGATGCAAATGATACATATAGGTGCGAGTATGCAGTGCGTTGGGTAGCGATTCCTGCATCCAGTAAAAACCAAGCAATCGCATATGCATATATTCAGGCGCTTCTTTCTGTAGAACCAGCAAACACAGGGGATGGGTTCAGTATGGCGCAATACCGAGGCATGCAGGGCGAGCCGTTCGATCCGAATTTCAAATCAACGAATATCGTCATTCCAAGTACCTGGCAGTATGCGCTGTCGGATTTATTTGACAGCTACTATGCAGGAAGCATGGAAACAGACGAATTTATGAATCAGGTGCAAAAACGTCTTGAGGTGTATATTACGGAATAAAATAGCGTATGGGACTTGTTTTTTCAGAAAGGAGTGAGGAAGATGAAAAAACGAACAGGTATCATGGCGATGATTTTAACAATTTCTATTTTGCTGAGCGGATGCGGCGATAAAACGGTGGAACAGAAAAATGACTCGCTTTCTTTTTATTTTCTTTCTAACGGAAATGACCCGTGGTATATGGCGGCAAAGGAAAATGTACTGGAGACATATCCGAATATCGAAACCGATCTAAAGTGGTGGAGTGCAACACAATATATGATGCTTGCTTCGCGGGAGCGTCAAGATACGGATATTACGCCGCTTCAGGAGTATTATGACAAGATCACTTCCGATTTACGAAAAGATCAGGCAGGCGATATTGTGATGGGGGATGCCACGTATCTCGAGTGGCCGGAAGCAACACCGCCCGATTGGTATAAATTGATGAAAAACGGTGCCTTTGCGGATTTAAATCCACTGGCAGAGGAAAACGGTCAGCTTGACCCCACGACATATATGAAGGTAAATTCTGATTCAGCAATTGCGTCAGAAAACCAATGGACGTTTGTACCGATATTAGATTCTTCTCTCGTATATCGGACAACGAGGGAACTTGCGGAAAAATGGGGATTTTCATTGCCGGAACCAATGGATGAAGAGTATCCGGATATATTATACTCCAAAATTACAGAGTTTTTAGAACGATGTGCGGATTGGGTGGAAGAGCATGGAGATGATCCGGATGCACCGTCGATCATGCCGGATTATGAGTTTCATATACTGAAATCAGTCGTATTTGACGTCTGCGGTTTGAAGATTGCAGATTATGAGACCGGAAAGGTGGATTTTGATAATCCGACGGTCAAACGGATTCTGGAAGCATTGCGCACAATCTCAAGCGATATTGAGGATTCCGGACTCGGAGATCAGGGAACATATGATTTTGAGAAGGAAGCATATAAACAGCAAAAATATCTGTTATATGTAGCCTATCCGGAAGAGAGTGATATGACGGATGATTGGGTGAGTTTTATAGTAGAAGATATAAACGGATCATATGGATGTCATTATGCACTGCGTTGGGTTGCAATTCCTGCATCCAGTAAAAATCAAACGATCGCATATGATTATATTCAAGCACTGCTTGAAGAGAATGTTGTGAACAATGGCTATAGTTGGAATTATGTGGATGGCGCATATAAACCATATCGGGATCAAATTTCTGAACCATCAAAATCAACGAACATCGTCATTCCAAGTGCCTGGCAGTATGCGCTGTCAGATTTGTTTGACAGCTACTATGCAGGGAGCATGGAAACAGACGAATTTATGAATCAGGTGCAGAAACGTCTTGAGGTGTATATTACGGAGTAAAAACGACATTTCGGAGGTGATGAATATGCGCACAGGGATAAAACATCGCGGACTTACCATGGCGAAGCGAAATAAACTGATAGGGATTGCCTTGTTTTCACCGTTTTTGATTGGATTCATGGTGTTTTATGTGGCGCCGTTTCTGCTGAGCGTTGTGTATTCGTTTACAAAAGGCGTTGTGGAATTTACATTTGTCGGATTCGATAATTATATCGAAGTGTTTGAGTCTCCTGCATTTCAGATTGCAGCGACAAATACGTTTAAATTCCTGCTCATCGGCGTGCCGCTGATTATGGTGCTGTCGATTCTGCTGTCACTGGTACTGCACCGTGCGTTCCGCGGGGTATCGTGGTATCGGAGTATCTTCTTGCTTCCGCTTGTGATTCCGGTGGCATCGGCGGTCATGGCGTTTCAGGTGTTTTTCGCATATTCCGGCGTTGTGAACACATGGTTTCAGCAAATCGGTCTTGTGCCGGTGAACTGGCTCGATTCGGACATGGCGTTCAGTCTGCTGATCGGACTGTATATCTGGAAAAATGTCGGCTATAACATCATTTTGCTCTTGGCGGGGCTCAACTGTATTCCGGATGAGCTGTATGAAGTGAGCCGCTTGGAGGGCGCGACACGGTTTCAAACACTCCGGTATGTGACACTGCCGCTTTTAATGCCGACCATGTTTTTCGTGGTGATTATTTCGATCATCAACTCGTTTAAAAGCTTCCGGGAAGCGTTTTTACTGTCGGGCACGCTGCCGCATACAAGCATTTATCTGCTGCAGCATTTCATGAACAACAACTTTGAGAATTTAAACTATCAGCGTCTGTCGGTAGCAGCATTTCTGACGTTTTTGGTGATTATTTTTCTGGTGTGTCTGTACTTCTTCGCCCGGAAAAAATTCTTTGAATATGAGATGTAGAAAGGGGCTGATCGTATGAAGAAAAAAAGACGGTTTGCCCTGTATGGCAAACACGGGATGCTTCTTATATTTTCAGTGGTGATCCTGCTTCCGCTTGTATATACAGTGTGCAACTCGTTTATGGCAACCTCGGAGATTAACCACTACTATGCGGGAATCAACGCGCAAGGCGGTACGACTGCATTTCACCTGATTCCGGATCAGTTTTCACTCGACAGTTATTATCAGGTGTTTATCAGCCGGCCGGACTATTTGATGAAATTTTGGGTTTCGCTGTTTTTGACGTCGGCAATCGTTGTCGGCCAGCTTGTGATCTCGGTATTGGCAGGGTATGCACTGGCGAAATTTGCGATTCCGTTTCGCAACTTCTTTATGTTTGCCATTATCGCATTGATGATGATGCCATATCAGGTGACACTCGTATCCAATTATATTGTGCTTGAAAAAATCGGTTTGCTCAATACCTATTGGGCACTGGTGCTTCCCGGTATTTTCTCACCGTTCGGTGTGTTTTTGATGCGGCAGATTCTTTCGACGATGCCGGACAGCATCTTAGAAGCGGCAAAGCTTGACGGTGCGAATCAGATACAGTTGATTTTAAAAATCGTGGTGCCAAGTTGTAAAAGCGGGATTGTTTCGCTTGTGATTTTAAGCTTTGTTGACTATTGGAATATGGTAGAACAGCCGCTTATTTATCTTGACGATCCGTCAAGCTATCCGCTGTCTGTCTTTTTGGCGCATTTTAACTCGTCGAATCTTGGATTGTCGTTTACCTGCGGCGTACTGGCAATGATTCCGGTACTGCTGTTATTCTGGCTGTTTGAAAACGATTTGACCAAAGGTATTGCTTTTTCAAGCTTGAAATAGAAAGGCGGGAGTGTTGTGAAAAAGAGAAAGATCGTGATTCGGTTAACGGTTGGATTTTTGATTCTTATGGTTGTGTGTACCATGCTGTCACGTACGGTGTATCGCTTGATGCTGCCGGATGTACGGGTTGAAACGCCTACAAGCCGGTCATTGACAGATCCGATGACCTACAGTGCTGAGATCGGATATGTGAACACGGAAGATATAACAGCACAGGCAGAGTGGGAAGTGCTCTCTGTAAATGTTCAAGTGGGAAGTGAAGTGAAAGCAGGTCAGCAGCTGATGACGATTCGCTCGGATGAGGCAGATGTTGAGCGAAAACAGCTTGTGCTGAATCAAAAAATGGCGCAAACCCGTGTAAACAGTACGGCAGGTATGGAACGGGAACAGGCGCAGATTGATTTGGAAAAGGCAGACCTTGCACTGCAAAAACATGATGAAATTTATCCGAAGGATGGGATCGTCGTCGCGAAGAATGACGGAATCGTATCTGAGGTCAACTGTAAACCAAATCAAACCGTGACAGGGACGCAGATTCGGATCAAAACGGCTGCTACTTCTTATTGCGTTACATGGGAGCTTCCGATGCAGAATGTCGGCGGGTTTGAGGTGGAAGATGAGGTTGAATGCGTTGTGGCAAACAGTGAAGAATTGCTGTTTCAGGGAAGCGCATCGATTTCTGATGTTTCGGTTCCGGATGAAATGGGAATGGTCACAATGACCGCCGCATTTGCTGCGCAGCGTGATATTTATCTGAGCGACGCTGCGACCGTTACGATGACGCCTCCGTCTACAACCTATGAAACGGTGGTGCCTCGTTCGAGCCTGCAAAAGGTAGGCGACAGCGATGCGATTTATGTCGTAAACACACAGCCGAGCATGTTCGGCGATCATACGACCGTGAAGCTTACAGCTGTAACCGTATTGGAGCAAAACAACCGCTATGCGGCAGTTCAGGTGAAGCTTGAACGAACGGATCGGATTGTTGTGAATACGTCAAAACCGCTGTTTGATGGTGCGGATGTGAAGATCGTGGAATAGAGGGAGCGAATATGAAACGAAACATTATTTGTGCGTGCGTCTGTCTGTTGCTGTTCCTCGGTTCGTTTTTCACCTGGCAGCAGCTGATCAACGCGGCAGCGCGTACATATCCCGATGCAATCAGCTTTCCGCTTGGGGATGCCGTTTATATGCGCTTTACGGATTTGAAATCGGAGCAGATGTCGCTTTCCTTTACGCAGAACGAGATGATTGCAAAACCGGGAAGTGAACAGTCGTTTTCTGCACAGATTTCTTATACCGATGAACAGTTTGGGGAGCGGGTTTCGCTTTCGTTTGTGTATGGAAATTATTTTTTGGTTGCCGACAGCGTGGAGGAGAATCGCTATGCTGTGATCAGTGAAAAAACTGCGACTGAACTGTTTTTTACAACGAACGCTGTGGGTTCTTCCTTGAAGATCGGCGAAGAGGAGTATACCGTCTGCGGCGTGTACAAAAGTGACGAATCCTTGCTTCGGCAAATTTCAGAAGATAACAGGGAAACGGTTTATGTGCCGTATGGCGCACTGGCAAACTGGAAAGCACTGCGCTGTCAGACGCTGCTGATGGACCCGGATGCGGTTGCGTTTACAGCGGAAGCGGCTGATCGGGTATATGAGTGGACGGGGCAGTTGGTTGACGCGGATACGTGTACCAATTATCGGGACCTGCTCTTGGTTTATCGGTTTTTAACAGGACTGTTCTGGTTTTATGCGGGCGTTCTTGTGATTGTGATGCTTTTGTTTTATGCGTGGCGTCAAGGGAAAAAGGGATATCTGTACTATACAAAAACGCGGCGGATCCCGAAAGCGTATTGGGGCGCTTCCATTGGGTTCCTGCTGGGCGCTATCCTGATTTTCTGGCTTTCATCGTTTGATGCGGCGCTTCCGTCTGCGATGCTGCCGACAGAGAATTTGTTTGATGTTTCCCACTATATCACCGAATGGATCGGAAACATCCAGGAATTTCACGGGAGCGCGTTGTTTGATGAATGGCGGTCGTATGCGTTTGTGAGCGGAAAGTGGATCTTCCTGCTTGCGGGTTGTACATGGGTCCTGTACACAGTACTGTTTGCTGTCGTGCTTCGGATGGTGCGAAAGATTTCATGGCTTGCGAAGGAAAACAAGTGAACATGATGATTCGGATTAAATGTACGGATACGATTTCTGCGCTCAAAGAAATGAAAGACGCAGCAACATACAATCATGCAAATTACAATGATTTTATTTCTGCGCTTTATGCAATCGGAATGGATTGGGTTGATTATGAGAATGAAACGGTTGACTTGTCTGACCCTCGGCTGAAAGAGGTATACAATCTGTTGCAAGATGTTCAAAATGGCGTGTATGGCTCGTTTACTCCCATGGGAGCAAACGAGCCATGGTATTTTACGACAGTTTCCGGACCGAATGATTTCAGTTCTTTTGAATCTGTGCAAAATCCGATGCTTGTATCGATTCCACGGTTAAATGGCGGAATTGAGGCGACTGCATATGAAGCGGTGGCAATCAATGAGAATTGCAGTAATAAGCAGGCAGCTTATTACTTTGCAAAAATCCTGTTATTGCAGGAGTGGAGTGATTATGAACGTTCCACCGATTCGAAGGTACTTCCCAGCCGTGTTGTGAACAGCATAGGATTTCCTGTATATACAAAGCTTTTGGATCAATGGGTCGAAATGGGCACACTTCCCGAATCACTGCAGAATGATTTGCTTGAACATATTGAAGGAGTCGAGCATGTCGGCTATGCACAATGCACAGCGTATTCTTTAATGGAAGAGAGCCTTAAGAAATATGCGTCAGGCAATATTTCTTATGAGAATTTGATTGCTGAAACGGAAAATAAAATCGAATTGGCATTGAGCGAATAATATGGTTTCATTGTAGGGAGGGACGCCGAAATGACAGGGAGAAAGAGAGAAGCAATGTCCGGTTTGATGTTTGCTGCGCCATTTCTTTTTGGGTTCGCTGCATTCTTTGTCGTTCCTTTTTTAATCAGTGTTGTTTTCACATTTACAAAGAATGCAAATGGACTGAAATTTGCAGGACTTGACAATTATATCGACCTGTTTGGCAGTTCGGCGTTTCAAACTGCGGCATACAACACATTTCGGTTTATTTTAATCGGCGTACCACTCATCATGGTGTTGTCTACGCTTCTTGCACTTTTATTGCATAAACGATTTTTGGGATCATCATTTTATCGTTCCGTCTTTTTGTATCCGCTTGTCGTACCGGTTGCGGCGACCGTGATGGTCTTCCAGCTTGTATTTGCAGAATCCGGTGTCATCAATACGATCTATGCATGGTTCGGACTTCCGATTGAAAACTGGCTGGCTTCCGATCGTGCGTTTTATGTTCTGATGATATTATATCTTTGGAAAAACTGCGGATATAATATTGTGCTGATTATGGCAGGACTCAATTCGATTCCATATGCTTTTCATGAAGCGGCGCAGGTGGAGGGAGCAAGTCGGTGGCAGATTCTTCGTCACATTACGATTCCACTGCTTGCACCAAGCTTTTTCTTTGTGTTTGTGGTGTCGATCATCAATTCATTCAAGTGCTTTCGTGAAGCGTTTTTGCTCGGCGGATTTATCCCGCACAAATCGATTTATATGCTTCAGCATTTCATGAACAATAACTTTACAAACTTGAACTATCAGCGCTTATCTACGGCAGCATTCCTTGTTTTCATTGTCATTTTTGCGTTAGTCTTTGTATTGTTCTGGATGCGGCGAAAGGCAGGTGACATCCAGCTGTGAAACGGTTGCATCAATCGTCCCTTTCTGCAAAGACGGGGCGATATTTGACACTTACATTATTTGCGATCTTCTTTGCACTGCCGATTGTTTACACTGTGATGAATTCGCTGATGTCACCCGCGGAAGTGCAGCATTATTATAGCGGAAGCGGTCAGATGACACTTCATCTTTTGCCGGATCAGTTTTCGCTTGAAGAATACTATCAGATTTTATTTCGGCAGCCCGATTATTTGATGAGATTTTTTAATTCACTGTGGCCTGTAACGGTTATTGTGATTGGTCAGGTTTGCGTATCAAGTGCGGCAGGGTTTGCGTTTGCAAAATTTCGTTTTCCCGGACGGGATGTTCTATTCTTCTTTGTGATTATTCTGATGATGCCCATTCAGGTCACGCTTGTCTCGAATTATATTGTGCTTGATCGGATGGGATTGATCGGAACATATTTTGCGATTATATTGCCTGCGATTTTTTCACCTTTTGGGGTATTTCTGATGCGTCAGGTCATTGCCACAATGCCTGATGAGCTCATTGAGGCTGCAAAACTCGATGGAGCGGGAAACTGGCGGATTTTTTTGCGGATAGTTTTGCCGTGCAGTAAGTCCGGTGTCGTTTCACTGGTGATTCTGTGCTTTATTGATAACTGGAATATGGTAGAACAACCCATAGTCTGTTTAAAGGATGCCGGAAAATATCCGTTGTCTGTCTTTTTGTCGCAAATTAACGAGATGAACCCGGGACTCAGTTTTGCATGCGGCGTACTTGCAATGGTACCGGTGGCACTGCTGTTTTTATTCTATGAAAAAGAATTGATTGAGGGAATTGGATTTTCAAATCTCAAATGAACAGGAGGCGACAGAAAGATGAAAACAGAGCGAAAAACATTTCTCATAAAACTTTCAATCGGCGTATTTGTGTTTTTGATCTTTTGCATGCTGGCAGCGCGCAACATTTATCATACACTGTTGCCTCAAGTAGAGGTTTCTCCATTTTCTTCGGGAGAAATGACGTACTATTTAACGAAACCGGCCTTGCTTGATGAAACAAACGGGATTGTTACATGGCAGGTCCCAAAATCAGAGGGAGATGCTGTGCAAGAAAAATCTCTTTCTGTTACGGCATCTTTGACGATACAAACATATGCCGGAACATATGATGTGCAAACTATCCCGCTTACATTAACGTCGCGTACACTTTCTGAAGACGAAACCACTTATTCTTATCAGGCGATCTATGAAGCGTTTGACGGAACTTATGTGGAGAATACCGATGTGATGACTGAAATGACATGGCAGAGCGGATAGTATGACGCAGTCGTACCGCTCGGTGCAGTGAAAGAAGATCAGAACGGAACGTATCTCAATGTTGTACGGACAGAAAAAGGGCTGTTTTCCGAGGTCAGTACCGTTGTGCAGCTTCGCGTGGAAATGATTGCGCAGAATGGTGTGTTTGCAGCAATCAGCGGCGGTTATGAGCCGACGGACCTTGTTATAGTGGATACGGATAAGACGCTTACGGACGGTGCAGAAGTTAAAATTGCGATGGGATAAAGGTGAGGAGAATGAAACAAAAAGTACGTGGGTATCTATTACCGGTATTTTGTCTGCTGGCGGCAGTTTCCTTATTTTTTATTCAGGTGCATTCCGCAAACAGTGCAGCGGATACACTGCCCTGTGCAGTGAAGATTGAAGCAAGCGGTGCACAAAATGTGCGAATGGATGTATTAGAACGTCTGCGAAAAAACGATAACAATGTGCTTGTTGTAAGCGGAGAAACATGTGTGAGTGAAACGGTAACGGATTCCACGAAAGCGCTGTTTGCTGATGCAGATATCATTTACACAAATTCCGAATACGGCGTATTGATGCCGCTTGATTTTATTTGCGGCGGATGGTATTCATCACTGACCGCATCAGCAGTCATCAGCGATGATCTTTCCATAACATTGTTTCAGACAACACAGTCTGAGGGGCGGACGTTTATGATTGGCGAGAATGCCGTAACAGTAGCAGGCGTCTATCGTACACCGAGCGGGTTCGCTGCCGATTTTTTGAGCAGTGGGCGGCCTGTTATTTTCGCACCATATACCGCAGCTGAGAATTTCGGAAGTTTGGCAGTATCCTTTGTCTGTGTGTCGGGATCGGAAACGACTTCTGCTGCACAGTTCATTGATTCCTTAGCAAGACGAGAAGGAATCGCGCTTTCCAACCGGATCACAGATGACTATCGGGAAGCAGCGAGGTTTTTGCGCCAGTTCCCGTGGCTTAGTTTAGAACTGTGCGGCTTTTTGCTTGCATGTACACTGCTGATTTTTGGGAATGGTGCGTTTGGCGGTGAGGAAAGGGGAAAACGTATCACGGCGTTTTGCTGTCTTGGAGGCGGTGTGCTCCTTTTGTTCTCTTTGGTCACCATCCCGCTGTTTTGGCCATCGTCTTTTTTGCCGGCGGATGCTATTTTTGATTTTTCGCATTATTATGAAGTGATCTTAGAAAATGTTCGTACGCACAGCCAGGCAGGTATGGGAATCGGCGTCTGGGGATATAGTTCTCTGTCGATTTTAATAAGTGCGCTGCTGATGTTTGCGATTGGCGGACTGTTTTGGATTGGCGTTCATCAGATCAGACGACGATTGCAAATCGAGTGGATACAAAAACAATAGCGTTATGTGCGCCCTTTGATGTGACAGAAGAACACAGCAAAGGGCGCATTTCGTCGATGCGTGAATACTTGCCTTTTTATTTGAAAATCAAAGTAAAAGTCCAAAGAAATCGACAATCCCGATGCGGTGGTATAATCTTCATTTCATTACAGATAATATTGCCATAAAATCTGTAAACGCCATGGAGGAATAAATATATGAAAGCGACTGGTATTGTCAGACGAATCGATGATTTAGGACGTGTTGTCATTCCAAAAGAAATTCGCAGAACGTTTCGCATCCGTGAAGGCGATCCGCTTGAAATTTTTGTTGCAGGAGCGGGTGAGATCATGTTTAAAAAGTATTCTCCGCTCACAGAGATCAGCGCGTGCGCTTCATCCTATGCCGATGTATTAGCAAAGGCGGGGGATATGCCGGTGATTATCTGCGACAAAGATCATGTGGTGGCAGCTGCGGGCATTTCCAAAAAGGAGATGATTGACCGCAGAGTCTCACATCAGCTCGAGGAACTCATGGAACTGCGCCAGCCGATCAAAGAAGGCGACGGCGCACACGTTATGCCGATCGAGGGCGTTACCCGAACTGCGGCAGCAGGCGCGCCGGTGATTGTAGCGGGCGATGTGGTAGGATATATTGCCGCGCTGCCTGAAAACAAACGCGTCAATGAATCGTTTTCACAGACAATTCGTGTTGCAGCACAGCTTTTGGCGCGGCAACTTGAAGAATAACGCAAAAAATGGTTGCATTTTTAAAAAAGATGTGCTATAATCATTTACAGTAATAAGGAAAGGTTGAAAGACTGGGAGCTTCCCAGTCTTTCATTTGTTTTAACGGGAGGCAGATGTGTGAAACGAAAATCAAACAAAACAGCTGAACTTGTCTATGGGTTGGCAAAACCGATCGCAGACGAACTGGGACTTACCATTTGGGATGTCCGCTTTGAAAAAGAAGGGTCCATGTGGATCTTGTCGGTGATTATCGATAAAGAGGGCGGCGTTTCATTGAATGACTGTGAAGCGATGTCGCGGCCGCTGGATACAAAACTTGACGAAGTGGACCCGATCGAGCAGAGCTATTGTCTTGAAGTTTCCTCGGCAGGAATTGAACGGGAGCTTTCAAAGGATTGGCATTTTGACGTGTGCCAAGGACAGACCGTTGTCGTTCGCCTGATCCGCCCGTATAATGGTGTGCGTGAATTTGTGGGAACGCTTTTAAATGCGCAGGATGAAACGGTTTTCATTGAATCGGAAGGAAACCAGTACGAATTCCGCATGAGTGATATTGCATTTGTACGGCTTTATGCTGAATTTTGAACATAAATATAAAAGAACCATGGAATACAGAAAGGGATGGGTTACAAAATGATGAACAATCATGAGCTGTTTGAAGCGCTGGAAGCGTTGGAACGCGAAAAAGGAATCAAAGCGGAAGCGGTGCTTGACAGCATTAAAAACGCGATCGCAGTTGCGGTACGGAAGTATTATAATGTAGGCGAGAACAACGTAGAGGTTGAGATCAATCAGGAAACACGGAAATTCCAGGTTTCCATTGTGAAGGATATCGTCGAAGAGGTTACCGACCCGACAACGCAGATCAGCTTTGAAGATGCGTATGAAAAGAATAAACGTGTCCGCGTGGGCGCGCGTCTGAGCATGCGTTTGGACACCAAACAGATCGGCCGTATTGCAGCGCTTTCCGGCAAAAACCTGATTCATCAGGGCATCAACGACGCAGTCAAAGCACAGCTGATGGAACAGTATCAGAGCAAGCTGCATGAAATTGTCAACGCGCGTGTGCAGAAAATTGAACCGCGTACCGGCAATGTGACCGTTTCGATTGATAAAAATGAAGCGGTTTTGTATGCGAGCGAGCAGATCCCCGGCGAAACTTTCCGCGAGGGTGATATCATTAAAGTGTATGTCAATGACGTCGTGAGCAGCGAACGCCGCTGCACCATCAAGGTGACACGAACGCATAAAGATCTCGTCAAACGGCTGTTTGAAAAAGAAGTACCGGAGATTTTTGACGGAACGGTCGAGGTCAAATCCATCTCGCGTGAAGCGGGTTCCCGTACAAAGATCGCAGTCTACAGCAAAGACCCGAACATCGATCCGGTCGGCGCATGTATCGGTCAGCGGAATTCACGTGTGTCCAATATCGTCAAAGAATTAAACGGCGAGAAAATCGATATCATCAAATACAGCGAAGATCCGGCAGAGTTCATCGCAGCTGCACTGGCGCCGTCTTCGGTTGTACGCGTTGATATTTTAAGCACAGAGGAGCGCACCTGCCGCGTGATCGTGCCGGATATGCAGCTTTCACTTGCAATCGGCAATAAAGGTCAAAACGCAAAACTTGCGGCAAGACTGACCGGATATAAGATTGATATTCGTCCGGAAAGCAGCGATACACAAGAAGATTCGGCAGATGCACCGGCAGCGGATACAGCAGCTGTTTCGGAAGAGAATGAGGCAGAGCAGACAATGGCAGAGTAAGGGACGCTGCTGATCTCTGCAAACAGATAGACGAAAGAAAATGAGAACGGGAGGAACCTATATGCAAAACCGGAAAGTACCGATGCGCAAATGCACCGGATGCGGTGAAATGAAGAACAAACGGGAGCTTGTGCGTGTCGTAAAAAACAAGGAAGGCGAAGTTTCTCTTGACTTGACCGGAAAGAAAGCAGGGCGCGGCGCATATGTCTGTAAGTCGCTTGCATGCTTGCAGAAAGCACGCAAAACGCGCGGCTTTGAACGTGCGCTTTCGTGTCAGATTCCGGCTGAGGTGTACGACCGGATGGAACAGGAGCTTTTAGAGAATGAGTAAATGTTTAAATGATCTGGGGCTTTGCCGGCGTGCGGGCGCGCTTTGTATGGGCACGGATGCGGTAAAAGAAGCAGTCTCATGTAAAAAAGGCGTGCTTGTCGTCTGTTCGCAGTTCCTTTCCGAAAAATCGAAAAAAGAGATGCGTTTTCTCTCTCAAAAGTATGGCGTTGCGCTTTGTATGATTGAGCATACGTTTGAGGAGATTGGGGCGATCGTAGGAAAGCCGGTCGGCGTGCTTTGTATTACAAACGAATCGCTTGCAAAAAAATTTCTTACAAATGCAGAGATACAGCAGACAGTTTAAGGAGGAGAAAGAATGGTACAAAAATATAAACTGAATGATTTGGCAAAAGACCTTCATACCACCGCAGCTGAGATTTCCGCGGTACTGGGCGGCGATACCGCTAAAAAGCCGAACACCGTTTTGACAGAGGAAGAATTGAATCTTGTATTTGAGCATTTTACGCAGAAAAATGCAGTAAAAGATTTTGACGCATATTTTGCATCGGCAGATGAGCCGGAAGCGGAAACACCGGCAAAAGAGGCACCGGCGAAAAAAGAAGAGATGAAAAAAGAAGCGCCGAAAGCAGAGAAAGAAGCGCCTGCGGCAAAGAAACAGCCGGAAAAAGCAGCAGCTTCACCAAAACAACCGGAAGCAAAACAGGAAGAGAAAAAACCGATGCAGAAATCTCCGGAAGCAAACAAAGGGGAGAAAAAGCAGCCGGCACAGAAACCGGTTCAGGAGAAAAAACAGTTCTCAGAGAAAAAATCCGTGCCGGAGAAAAAACAGCCTGCAAAACAGCCGGCAGAGAAAAAAGAGCCGGAGAAAAAGCAGTCTGCGTCGCAAAAACAGCCGGAGCACGTGGTGCGCCGTGTCGATACCCGTACCGTTGAAGTAAACCTCGATAAGTATAACGAGCACTACGATCAGCTCGCACCGCAGCAGAACAAGAGAAGCGACAGCTTCCAGCGCAAACAGAAAATCAATCAGAAATCGCAGCAGCGTGCAAAACAGAAATATTCGACCAAACGGGAAACCGAAGCACAGAAGCTTCAGCGCCTGGCACTCGAGCGTGCAAGAAAGCAGCAGCTTAAGGTTCTCATTCCGGATGAGATCGTTGTTTCTGAACTGGCAAGCCGCTTGAAAGCGACCGTTACTGACGTCATCAAAAAATTGATGGGATTGGGCGTCATGGCAGCGCAGAATCAGGTGATCGACTTTGATACCGCTGCGATCGTTGCAGAGGAAATGGGTGCAAAGGTTGAAAAAGAGGTTGTCGTAACCATCGAAGAGCGTTTGATCGACGACAGCGAGGACAACGCAGATGAGCTCGTCAGCAGAAGCCCGGTCGTTGTTGTCATGGGTCACGTTGACCATGGTAAAACATCACTGCTTGACCGCATTCGTCACTCTTCCGTCACATCGACAGAGGCAGGCGGTATCACTCAGCACATCGGTGCGTACACCGTAGAGGCAGACGGCAAACAGATCACCTTCCTTGACACCCCGGGCCACGAAGCGTTCACCGCAATGCGTGCACGCGGCGCCGCTGTCACCGATATTGTTATTCTGGTCGTTGCTGCCGACGACGGCATCATGCCGCAGACGGTTGAGGCAATCAACCACGCAAAAGCAGCAAACGTTCAGATCATCGTTGCAATCAACAAAATTGATAAACCGCACGCAAATCCGGATAAAGTCATGCAGGAGCTCACCGAGTATAACCTGGTTCCGGAGCAGTGGGGCGGCGATACAATCTGCTGTCCGGTGTCTGCTGTAACAGGCGAGGGCGTTGACAACCTGCTCGAGATGGTCAACCTGGTTGCAGAAGTTGCAGACTTAAAAGCAAACCCGAACCGTCTGGCAAAAGGTACTGTCGTCGAAGCGCGTCTGGATAAAGGCCGCGGTCCGGTGGCAACACTGCTTGTCCAAAATGGCACACTTCACAGCGGCGACGTCATCATCGCAGGTATGACCGTCGGTCACGTCCGCGTGATGACAAACGACAAAGGCGTTGTGGTGAATGAGGCGGGTCCGTCCACACCGGTTGAGGTGACCGGCCTTGCCGAAGTTCCGGCAGCAGGCGATATCTTCAATGCTGTTGAGGATGAACGTCTGGCAAGAGAGCTGGTCGAGCAGCGTAAATTCGATCAGAAGGAAGAGCAGTTTAAACAGTATCAGAAAGTCACACTTGACAATCTGTTCAGCCAGATTGCGGATGGCGAAGTCAAAGAACTGCCGCTCATCGTCAAAGCGGACGTACAGGGCTCTGCCGAGGCGGTCAAACAGTCGCTTGAGAAACTCACAAACGACGAAGTGCGTGTCCGTGTCATTCACAGCGGTGTCGGCGCGGTCAACAAATCGGACGTCATGCTCGCACAGGCATCGGGTGCAATCATCATCGGATTTAACGTCCGTATGGATCAGGCAGTCCGCGATTCGATCGAGCAGGACGACGTCGAAATCCGTCTGTACCGTATCATCTATGATGCAATCGACGACGTGAAGCAGGCAATGAAAGGTATGCTCGCACCGAAAACACGCGAGGTGGAACTCGGCCGTGCAGAAGTCCGTGCCGTCTATAAAATTTCGAACGTCGGTACCGTTGCAGGCGCATATGTCATCGAGGGTAAAGTCGCAAGAAACGCACTCATCCGCGTGGTTCGTGACGGCATTGTACTCGCAGAGGACAAAATCGACTCGCTCAAACGCTTTAAAGACGATGCCAAAGAAGTGGCACAGGGTTATGAATGCGGAATCGGTCTTGAGAAATTCAACGATATCAAAGAGGGCGATATTTTTGAATCGTTCATCATTGAGGAGTACCGTGACTGATTTCTTTGAATGAATAGAAAGGAGCAGCTATGGCTTCGATTAAAATCAGCCGGATTTCAGAAGATATCAAAAAAGAGCTGGTGGAAATTTTCCGCGAATTAAAAGATCCGCGGATTTCCTCCATGCTCAGTATTATTAAAGTCGATCTGTCGAACGATCTTTCCCACTGCAAGGTGTATGTGAGCGCAGTGGAAGGCGAGGAACAGACGATTCGCTCCGCAGAGGGACTGCGCAGTGCAAGAGGTTATATCCGCCGGGAGATTTCCGCGCGTCTGCATCTGCGCAAAACACCGGAGTTCCACTTTATTCCCGATGATTCGATTGCGTACAGCGCAAACATCAACCGAATTTTGGTGGAAGAGAGCAAGGCGCATCCGGAGTGGGATAACGACGAACCAGCAGAAGAGGAATAAGGAGGCGGCAGCATGAAAATTTCCGCAAAGGAAGCGTCTGCGCTTCTTTGTGCGCATGACCGCATTCTGATTCTTTCGCACAAAAATCCGGACGGCGATACGCTCGGCAGTGCATACGGACTGCTGCGCGCACTCCGTTCACTTGGCAAAACGGTGCGCACCCAGTGTGCCGACCGTCTGCCGCGGACGTTTTCGTATCTTGCAGACGGTGTACAGCAAGAGGACTTTACACCCTGGTTTGTCGTGGCAGTCGATGTGGCGTCCGTTTCGCTGCTGGGCGATGCGGTCGCAGAAGCGTATCCGAATGTGGATCTCTGCATCGACCATCATCACACCAATGAGCTGTATGCACAGAAAACATACTTGTACGACGGTGCTTCGGCATGTGAGGCAGTGTATGAGGTGATCAGTAAAATGGGCGTGCCGATCACTCCCGATCTTGCAGACTGCCTGTATACCGGCATGGCAACCGATACCGGATGCTTCCGGTTTTCGAACACGACACCGAAAACGATGCGGCTGGCAGCCGATCTGATGGAACAGGGCGCACGCTATGCAGAACTCAACCGTCTGCTGTTTGAAACAAAATCAAAAGAGCGGCTCGCTGTGGAGCGGATGGTGCTTGATACCATCTCGTATGCCGCGGACGGGAAAATTGCGCTCATCTGCATTTCTCAGGAAATGGTCAGACAAAGCGGCGCCGACGAATCGGAGTTAGGCGGAATCTCCGGCATTCCGCGCACGATCGAGGGCGTCGAAATCGGGATCACCATGCGTGAGAAAGAAACGGGCGGTTATAAAATTTCGGTGCGGACGGCGGCATATGCCGATGCGTCGAAGCTGTGCGCAGCATTCGGCGGCGGCGGACATATCCGTGCAGCCGGCTGTGTGATTGACGCACCGTATGAACAGGCAAAAGCGATGCTGTTAGAGGAAGCGGCTCGGTTTTTACAGTAGAAGGGAATCAACAGACAGAATGAATGGCGTTTTATGTATCAATAAACCGCAGGAATATACCTCGTTTGACGTGATCGCGCGGATTCGCGGCATGTCAAAGACCAAACGGGTCGGTCATTCGGGAACGCTTGATCCGATGGCGACCGGTGTGCTGCTCATCTTTTTGGGGCAGGCAACAAAGGCGTGCGATATGCTCCCCGATGACGACAAAGCGTATGAAGCGTCGTTTGAACTGGGGCTTCGTTCAGATACGCTCGATTGCTGGGGAACGGTGACGAACGGCGAAAAACGGCGGGTGACGGCAGCGGAAGTGGAAGCCGTTTTGCCGCGGTTTCGCGGGGAGATCACGCAGATTCCGCCGATGTATTCGGCTGTTCGGATCAACGGACAGCGGCTTTACGATATCGCAAGACAGGGACGTGAAGTGGAGCGCGAGCCGCGTGCAGTGACTGTGATGGAGCTTACACTTTCCTCATTCGATGAGGAAACAGGCCGCGGAACGCTGACGATTCGGTGCTCGAAGGGAACGTATGTCCGTACGATCATCAGCGATATGGGCGAAGCGCTCGGCTGCGGCGCGATCATGACAGGACTTGTCCGCACACAGGCGAGCGGATTTACGCTCGATGATTGTATGACACTCGAGCAGGCACAGCAGTTTACAACGGACGGCACACTCGAACAGCAGCTGCGTCCGGTGGACACGCTGTTTTCGCATCTGCCGAAAATCCGGTTAAACGAAGTGCAGACTGAAAAATTTCAAAACGGCGTGCGGCTCGATTTAAACCGTGTGCGCCATAAAAAAGTGGACACGCTGCATCGCGTGTACGGACATACAGGATTGTTTTTGGGACTTGCCTCACTCGATCACAGCGACGAATCGCTGCGGATTGAAAAGATGTTTGCACCAAAATAGAAGGAGGAACCGGTGTGGAAATCTATGAATCAGTCGTTTCATCAAACGAACCGACAGCCGTTGCGCTTGGCTTTTTTGACGGCGTTCATTCCGCACATGCCCGTGTGATCAAAGAGGTGTGCGGTGATCCTTCTCTGTGTCCGACGGTGATGACGTTTTCGTCCGCACATTTACTGCCGCAAAAAAAACGGGAAGCAGGTCTTTTGCAGACGGATGAACAGAAGCTCGAATGCTTTCAAAAACTGGGCATAAAGCGCGTGTATCTGCTGCCGTTTGTCGAAATTGCGTCAATGGAACCCAGACAGTTTATCGAAACCGTGGTCTGTCAGGCGATGAACGCGAAACGGATTTCTTGCGGCTATGATTATCGGTTCGGCGCGAATGCGTCCGGTGATGCATCACTTTTGTCATCGATCTGTGCGGAAAAAGGCATTGATCTTCGCATTGTGCCGCAGTACACATCACATGGTGTGACGGTGAGTTCCACCGCGATTCGCCAAGCGCTTGTAAACGGTGATATGGCGCTTGTGAATGCGTTTTTAGGATATCCGTATTATATCAAGGAGCGGGTTGTGCACGGAAAAAGCCTTGGGCGAACGCTCGGGTTTCCGACACTCAGTCAGCCGCTTTCCGAAAAGCTTGTGCTGCCAAAATTCGGCGTGTATCAAAGCCGGACGAAGATCGACGGGAACTGGTACCGGAGCATCACAAACATCGGGGTAAAGCCGACGATCGAGGGCGTGCGTGCGCCGCTGGCTGAAACGTATCTTTTAGATGCAAGCGGTGATTTTTACGGCATGACTGCCCGTGTGGAGCTTTTTAAGCTCACACGCACAGAGCAGAAATTTGCCGATGTAGAAGAACTGAAAGAAACGGTTCATCGGGACATTGCGTACCGTCAGGCGCAGCCGTTTTAAAAGAATAACGAAAGCAGGATACAGTCATATGTGTCCTGCTTTTTTTAAATTTACAAAAAACCGATAGGAAACAGCGATTGGTTATGTTATAATAAAAACTTAAAGATCGTGCAGGCAATAAAGGCACGCACATCAGTAACGTTAAAGGAATGGAAACATGAAACAGTTGGTTGTAGGCGTTTTGGCGCATGTTGATGCGGGAAAGACAACGCTTTCGGAGGCAATGCTCTATACGAGCGGCATGATCCGGAAGCTTGGCCGTGTCGATCATCAGGACGCGTTTTTAGATACCGATGCCATCGAAAAGGAACGCGGCATCACGATTTTTTCAAAACAGGCGGTGCTCGATTATAAAGACACGCGCTTTTTCCTGCTCGATACGCCGGGGCATGTCGATTTTTCAACGGAAACAGAGCGCACACTCCGCGTGCTCGACTACGCAGTGCTCGTCATCAGCGGCACAGACGGTGTGCAGGGACATACGAAAACGCTGTGGCGATTGCTAAGAGAGTATCATGTGCCGACGTTTTTGTTCGTGAATAAAATGGATTTGTCTGTCCGTCCGCGTGACGCGATTCTAAAAGAACTCCGTACGTTAGACGGCGGATGCGTCGACTTCTGTGCCGAAGAGGATCGTTTGTTTGAAGAAATCGCACTGTGTGACGAGCAGGTGATGGCGGATTATCTTTCTGACGGGGTGGTTTCCGATACACAGATTGGCGCATTGATTCAAGACGAAAAACTGTTTCCGTGCTATTTCGGTTCAGCGCTTAAAAACGAGGGCGTTTCCGAGTTTTTAGATGCGATGGCGCGGTATATAGCAGTACCCATGTATCCGCAGGAATTCGGCGCGCGCGTTTATAAAATTGCACGCGACACCCAGGGCGCAAGACTCACCTATTTAAAGGTGACCGGCGGCTCTCTTAAAGTGAAAGATTTGCTGCGCGGGTCAAACCGTACAGGAGACTGGGAAGAAAAGGTCGATCAGATTCGGATTTATTCAGGAATCAAGTATCAAACGGCGGAGGAAGTGCCTGCGGGCGTTGTCTGTGCCGTGACGGGACTTTCGAAAACACAGGCGGGCGACGGGCTTGGATTTGAGCCGTCGTTTGACGCCGCGCAGATCGAACCGGTGCTTTCGTATCGTGTGAAGATCGAGGACGGTACCGATCCGTTTACGGCGCTGCAAAAGCTTAAACAATTAGAAGAGGAGGACCCGCAGCTTCACATCACATGGAATGAACGATTAAAAGAAATCTATGTGCAGCCGATGGGTGAAGTGCAGCTTGAGGTGCTGACCCGCGTGATTTTTGAGCGGTTCTCGCTTTCGGTGGCGTTTGACGAGGGCAACATCGTCTATAAAGAAACGGTCAAAGCGCCGGTCTGCGGTGCGGGTCACTTTGAACCGCTGCGGCACTATGCGGAGGTACACGTGCTGATTGAACCCACGGAACGCGGCAGCGGCGTATCGTTTGATACGGTGTGCAGTGAGGATGACCTTGAGAGAAACTGGCAGCGTCTGATTCTTACCCACCTTGCCGAACGGACACATCCGGGCGTTTTGATCGGCGCGCCGCTCACGGACGTGAAAATCACGCTGATTGCAGGACGTGCCCACTTAAAGCATACAGAGGGCGGCGATTTCCGTCAGGCGACGTACCGTGCGGTGCGGCAGGCGCTTAAAAAAGCGGAGAATGTACTGCTTGAGCCGTATTACGCCTTTCGTATCGAGGTGCCTGCCGCACAGGTCGGCCGTGCGATCTCCGATTTGCAGCGGATGAACGGCACCTTTTCGCCGCCGGAAACAGAAGGGGAGCTCGCAGTTTTAACGGGTACGGTTCCGGTCAAGACGATGCGCTCGTATCAGACGGAATTTGCGGCGTATACAAAAGGACAGGGACGGCTTTTAACATGGGTAGACGGCTATCGGGAATGTCATAACGCACAAGAAGTGATCGAACAAAGCGGTTATGACAGCGACCGCGATACGGAAAATCCAGCCGATTCGGTGTTCTGCTCTCATGGAGCGGGCGTTGTGGTGAAATGGGACGAAGCGGATCGTCATATGCACCTTTCGCCGGAATGGGGATTAAAGCAGACGTCAGCCGCGCAGATTCCGCTGTCGGCTCCGTCAAAGCCGGTGCGCCGCGCGTATGCCTCGACAAAAGAGGAGGATAAGGCGCTTTTATCCATTTATGAACAGACCTATGGTCCTGTAAAACAGCGCGGCGGATTTGTGCAGACACGCAGTACACCGCTCAGTACCGAGGAATACGGACGATTGTTTGAAGAGCCGCAGCAGGCGTATCTGCTCGTGGACGGCTATAACGTGATCTTTGCGTGGGACGAGCTGCGTGAGGCTGCGAAACAAAGCGCGGAGGCGGCAAGAAACCTGCTCATTGATATCTTAAGCAACTATCAGCCGCTGCGGGGCGAACAGATCATCGTTGTGTTCGATGCGTACAAAGTCCCCAGAGCGAACGCGGAGATCTATCGCTATCCAAACCTCTATGTGGTGTTTACGAAAGAGGCGCAGACAGCCGATTCCTATATTGAGCAGACAACGTACGAGATCGGAAAGCATCACCGGGTGCGGGTGGTTACATCGGACGGACTCGAACAGCTCATCATCTTAGGGCACGGCGCAATGCGCGTTTCGGCACAGATGTTTAAGCAGGAGTTAGAACACGCGACGCGCCGGCTTTCGGAATGGATCGAAGAGAACAACCGGCATGCAAACGAGAAAAAGCAGCTTCGATATACCGCGAAAATCACGCTTTCGCAAAAGAAATAGGCAGGGTGTCGATACAGTTCTTGTAATTTTCATCCTGCTTTAGTATAATAACAATCAGAGTAACACAATGAACCGACAAAAGAGAAAGGATACCACCTTTTATGTTACAAACACTTCTTTCCGGCAATCCGGTTGCCATTATGAGTTCCATTTTAGCATATGCAGTCATTATTTTTACCGCGCTGCCGATCCATGAATTCATGCACGGATGGATTGCGAAAAAGCTCGGCGATCCGACTGCGACGAATTTAGGACGGTTAACATTAAATCCGATCGCGCACTTTGATCCGATCGGTACGACGGCGCTTATTCTGTTTGGGTTTGGCTGGGCAAAACCGGTACCGGTGAATCCGTTTTATTTTAAAAACCGGAAAAACGGAATGGCGCTTACCGCGCTGGGCGGTCCGCTTGCAAACTTTTTGCTGGCGACGATCAGTCTGTTTTTGTTAAAGCTTATTTACTACTTCGCGCCGAATCTGACATTCTTTTCGGTGCTGAATACAGTGCTTATCCTGATTGCGCAGGTAAACATTTCGCTTGCGGCATTTAACCTAATTCCGCTGCCGCCGCTTGACGGATCGAAAATCATCGGCTTTTTCCTGCCGGAGTCGTGGTATAACCGGTTTGAAATGTTCTTTGCACGGTATCAGCAGATTATTTTCTATGCAATGGTGATTTTGCTGTTTGTGCTTCCGAACATCGGCGGACCGTTCTCTGTCATTTCCAATGTGATTGACATTCCGTTTAACGCTTTCTGTAACGGACTTTATTGGCTGGCAGACAATCTGACCGGTTTTATTGATCTGATTGCGAAGGTGATTCTTTGATGGAAGAGCCGCTTCAGTTTAAGCTGGAAGGATTTGAAGGCCCGCTCGATCTATTGCTGCATTTGATCGCAAAGCACAAGCTCGATATTCAAA
This sequence comes from uncultured Clostridia bacterium, assembly GCA_944386285.1. Lineage (GTDB taxonomy): Bacteria > Bacillota > Clostridia > Oscillospirales > Ruminococcaceae > Paludihabitans. The sequence continues at coordinate 33,016 of CALXAM010000014.1, forward strand.
ATATCGAAATCACGATTCTGCTCACACAGTATCTTGACTATATCGGGCAGATGAAACGTGCGAACATGGAGATTGCCGCGTCGTTTCTTTCCATGGCAGCGCGTCTTGTGTATATCAAAACGGCGTCGCTTCTGCCGAAATATGAAGAGGAGAGCGAGCAGTTAAAGCGGGAATTGTCCGGACAGCTCATTGAGTATCAGCTGTTGAAAGAAGTCGTGCAGAAGATGCAGCAGCGGTATCAGGACGGCATTTACATCCGTTCGCCGATGGAGATAAAAGCCGATCTGACCTATTCGTTTACGCACGACAGTACCGTGCTTGCGGCGGCGTATCTTGCAGCGGCAGGACGCGGCAAACGCAGACTTCCGCCGCCGCGTGCGGCATTTTCGCAAATTGTATCCAGGCGGATTGTACCGGTGGAAAGCCGGATTTTATATGTGCTTGACCGGCTTTACCGGGAAGATTTTATTCCCTATGAAACGTTTTTTGAAAGCGGTGACAGAAGCGAGCGGGTCGCCACCTTTTTGGCGATGCTCGAACTCATTAAAACGGGGCGCATTTGTGTAAGCGACGACAACAAAACGGTTTATTTCGCGCCCGGACAGCCGCAGCAGGAGAAGGAGGCACAGACGGATGACGATTGAGGCGCTTTGTGCATCGGTGGAAGCGATTTTGTTTGCTTCGGGCGAGCCGGTGGAGGCGAATAAAATCGCACAGGTTTTAGAGATAGAAGAAGATTTTTTGCATAAAGTGATGAAAACGATGCAGGATAAATATGACAGTCCCGCTTCCGGTTTGCAGCTTGTTCAGTTGGGGAAAAGCTATCAGCTGTGTACGAAACCTGTTCATGCAAAGCTGATTCAGCAGGCGCTTTTGATTCGGAAAAACGTCCCGCTTTCCAATGCAGCGATGGAGGTGCTGGCAGTCATTGCATACAATCAGCCGGTGACCCGTGCATTCATCGAGCAGGTACGCGGCGTGGACAGCGCACAGGTGGTTTCTACATTGGTGGAAAAAGGACTGGTGGAAGAGGCAGGAAGGCTTGAAATTCCGGGTCGTCCGATCGCCTATCAGACAACACCGGCATTTCTGCGTACCTTCGGCATTTCTTCGCTGTCCGAGCTTCCTCCGCTGCCGAATGAAGAACGCGGCGGGCAGGAGGACGAGGCAAACGAGAAAACGCAGGATGAAACGGTGTGACCGCACGGAGGTGAAGGGATGACCGCATGGTGGATTGCTTTGGCAGTTATCCTGCTTTTGACTGGATTTTTGTTAGCGAGTGTCACGGTCAAGGTCACTGTCTCCGATACCGTGCGGATCTGGGTCGGCGCATTCGGCATTCGATTTTTGATTCTGCCGGCAAAGCAAAAGAAGAAGCAAAAGAAAAAACGAAAGAAAAAGAAAAAAGCGGCGGCTGCCCGCAAAAGCAGGCCGGCGGCGAAAAAAGCACAGAAGCCAAAAGAAAAGCCGCATGAGCAGTCGTTTGCGGAAACCGTTTCGTTTGCAGTCGATTTGCTTCGTGCCACGGTGCCGGGCGCAGTGGCGCTCGTGAAAAAAATTCGGTTTGTGAACATGCGTGTGTTTGTTTCGGTTGGTGCAGACAGTGCGGATGAAACCGCGATCCGCTATGGAATGGTGTGCGGCGCAGTATATAACACACTGGCGGCGATTGATTCGATGATGACACTGCGGGTAAAATCGGTCGATGTCGTTTCCGATTTTGTCACAGGTGAAATGCAATATGACATTTCCTTTTTGGCGAAACTGCGCATCGGTTCCATTTTAAAAGCGGCGATCGGGATTCTTATTTCGATCCTCCGCACAATACTCAAACGAAACGCACAGCAAGAAGAAGCCTTGCAGGCAATGCAAAAACAGAAAGGATTGAAACAATATGAGCGAACATCCGATCAACGGCATGATGGACACAACAATGGAAAAAATCCGCAAAATGGTGGACGTAAACACGATCATCGGTGATCCGATTTCCTGTCCGGACGGAACGATCATTATTCCGGTTTCAAAAGTGGGATTCGGCTTTGCCGCAGGCGGTTCGGACTGGCCGTCCAAAACGCCCAAGGATTTGTTCGGCGGCGGAAGCGGCGCCGGCGTGTCGATTCAGCCAATCGCATTTTTGGTCGTATCAAACGGAGAAGTCCGGCTTTTAAAGATGGAAGCGGATGCAAGTGCAGTGAGCAGCGTGATCGAAGCGCTTCCGTCGGTCATTTCGACATTTACTTCCATGGTCGGCAAGAAAGAAAAAGAGAAAGAGAAGAAAGAAAAAGAACCGTCCGCCGAAGAATAAAAATAGGACAGCTTATGTCTGCATACAATGGCATTGTGCGATTTGTATGCGGACATTTTTGTTTTTTAGGAGGATTTTACTATGCGGCGGCGACTCATCAGTCTTGTTATTTGTCTTTCGTTGTTTGCAGCGGGGATTCGGGTGTCTGCCGGCGATTCGATTTCGGCAAAGGCGTATCTTTTGATGGATGCGGCAACCGGAAAAATTTTAGCGGCGAAAAACGAAACGGAGCGCCTTCCGATTGCGAGCACCACAAAGATCATGACGGCGCTGCTTGCACTCGAACAGCCGAATGTGAAAGAACGGTTTTGTGTGGACGCGGACGCCATTCAAGCGGAGGGGTCGTCGATGGGGCTTCTGCCGGGCGACGAGGTCAGTCTTTATGATTTGGCAGGCGGGATGCTGAGTGCTTCGGGCAACGATGCCGCCAATGCAGCAGCCGTACGTATCGGGGGCGATCTTTCCACATTCGCGCAGATGATGAACGACCGCGCCGCATCGCTTTCCATGAAGGATACGCATTTTGTCACACCGTCCGGACTGCATGACGACGAACATTACTCCACCGCAAAAGACCTAGCGATGCTTGCGCGCGAAGCGCTCCAAAATCCGATGTTCCGCACGCTTTGCAGTCAAACGCATGTAATACTCTATTACGGAAATCCGCCGTACTACCGCACACTTACCAATCATAACCGGCTTCTTTCCTCCTATGACGGCTGTATCGGTGTCAAAACAGGATATACGAAAGCCGCCGGACGCTGTCTGGTATCTGCCGCAGAGCGCGACGGTGTGACACTCATTTGTGTCACGCTGTCTGCGCCAAACGACTGGGAAGATCATAAAACACTGCTTGACCGCGGCTTTCGCACGGTAGTGCCGGTCAGCAAGGAAGCCGACGTGTCGGATGTGCGCATCCCGATTGTGGGAGGCGAAGCACAAGCTGTTTGTGTCAAAGCGAATACGGAATTGACCGCATGGCTCAGTGAAACAGAGTGGCAGGAAGTAGAGCGTACGATTTTTTGCCGGCCGTTTTTGTATGCCCCCGTAAAAGAAGGGGATTGTGTCGGCAGTGCAGTGTATACCTATCACAGGAATGTGATCGGCAGTGTTCCGCTCATCGCTTCTTCCACTGTTTCCTATTGTGAAGAAACGCCTTCCGTCTGGGATCAAATCCTTTCATTTTTCAAAGAACATCTTCGGTTACCGATCGGTTAAAAAACCCTTTTTGTTTGCTTTTTTGATAAAATTATGATATATTAAACAAAGAACGGAATGATAAAACGGAGGAATCAGTATGGCGATGAATCAGGGATCGGGTGCACAGCCTGCGCACCGCATTATTGGTGAAGTGCGGAAGGTGATCCACGGAAAAGACGAGGTCATCGAACAGGTGATGATCGCAATTTTGGCACGCGGACACATTTTGATTGAAGATATTCCCGGTGTGGGCAAGACGACGCTTGCGATCGCGTTTTCAAAAGCCACACAGCTTAAATATAATCGGATTCAGTTTACGCCTGACGTCGTTCCGAGCGATGTCACAGGATATACCATGTATCAAAAAAGCGACGGCCGGTTTGTATTTGTACCGGGCGCTGTCATGTGCAATTTTTTGCTCGCGGATGAAATCAACCGAACCTCTTCGAGAACCCAGTCTGCACTGCTTCAGGTCATGGAGGAGGGAACCGTGACAGTGGAGCAAAAAACATATCGCTGTCCGGACCCGTTTATCGTAATGGCGACGCAGAATCCGTTCGGTTACGCCGGAACACAGAAGCTGCCGGAATCGCAGCTCGACCGTTTTTTGTTCCGTCTTTCCATGGGATATCCGGATGAGTCGCACGAGGTTTCCATGCTGCGTGCAAAACGCGGCGCGGAGGAATCACAGGTGACCCCTGTTGCGACCAAAGAAGATATTTTAAGAATGCAGAGTGAAACGGACAGTGTGTTTGTCCACGATCATATTTTGATGTACATTACCAGAATTTCCGCACAGACCAGAAATCATCCGTCGATTGCGCTTGGACTCAGTCCGCGCGGTTCGATTGCGATTATGCGTGCGGCGAAAGCGCATGCGTATCTGCACGATCGGATGTATGTGGTTCCGCAGGACGTGATGCAGGTGCTTCCCTTTGCGATGCATCATCGTATTGTTTTAAAGTCGGGCATTCCGGCTGCCGACCAAACGTATGAGGCGATTTTGTCGGACATTTACCGCACCGTTGCACCGCCGCGGATTGAAATGCCGGAGGGTTTGTGATGAAAAGGGCAAGAGGAATCGGAATTGCGCTGCTGTTGATTTGCTGTGGAGCGTTTGTGTTTATCACGGATTATGTGGGCGCTGTCATAGCAATATGCGGTGTGTCAATTATGTGCATTTCATTTCTCTGCGCGCTTGTGGGACGAATCGATGTGAAGCTTCATTTACATACCTTGCAGTTTGTCGAGGAAAACCAGCCGCTTTCTTTTCAAATCGAAGTGAAAAACGGCGCTGTTTTTCCGCCCGGATGGCTTTGCGTGCGTGCTGAAATCGTCAATCTGTTTACCGAAGAAACAGAAGTAAAGCGAGTCGTCATTCCTTTGAGCGTCCGCTGTGATACGTCTTTGCAGTTTTCAAAAATTTCTGCACATTGCGGTGCTTATTGCATTCGTGTACGGTCGGCAATCATCTATGATTTTTTTGGATTTCTTCCGATTCCGTGCAAACGTCCGGCAGCCCATCAAACGACGATATTGCCGCAGCGTCTGCCGGTTGATGTGGAGCGCATCTGCCTGCCCGTGTATGAGGATTTCAAATCATTGGGCGAAGGGAAGAGCACACTCCGCACGGATACGACAGGTGTGCGTGAATACCTGCCCGGGGACTCCATGCGGGATATTCACTGGAAACTCTCGGTGCGGACAGATAATCTCTTTGTGCGGGAATATGCCGCGCCGCACACCGCAAGCTTTTGTATGATTGCGATGAACAATGGCGTGAATCTTTCACTGAAACAGTCTGAGCAGTGGGCTTGTATTGTCCATACGCTCGCACATGTGCTGCTTGCACATCAGGTTTCATTTACCGTGATGTTTTGTGACACTGCCGGTGTTTCGGAATGTGCGATCGGTTGTGAAGATGACTGGACACGTGCGATGCGTTCGATCTTATCGGTGCCGATGCAGCGGACAAACTGCCCGGTTTCTCGTGTAAAGGAAAAAGACTTTACAAATAAATATTCGGTTCTTGTAACGGCACAACCGGATCAGCCGGCGCAATGGATTGGCCAAAGCAATACGGATGTGCTGTTTATCGGCTCGCTTCCATATCTGCCGCATGACAGCGGACAGAAAATTGTTTCGATTGAAACAATGAACGCTGAAGCGATCAAACGTGCACTCACTGTACTTTTGATGCAGGAGGGAGATCGATGAAGCAACAAAAAGCAAGAAAATATGACAAGGAAAACGCCTTTACAGTAAAAATTTCCCAGCAGCCTGCCTCCACCATGATGGGAGAGTATCTGACAGAGTATTTGACGGTTACGCTTTCTGTGTTTGCCGCGCTGTTCACGCTCGAATATGTTTTGAAAGCGGGAATCGGGTCATACTACAGCACCATTGTCCCCACCTTGTTTCCGATTCTTTTGATCTTGTCCGGTGTGATTTTTTCGGGACTTGCCGTTTACATGTTCAATAAGCCAAAGCGGATGGTGCAGCTGATTTATGGACTGTCCGCACTGCTGGTTGTTGTCTTGTGCCTTTATTGGGTATTGCCGACCGCGCAGGTGCTCAGCGAAGCGATTGCGGTCAGTACGTACAAATGGTTTTCGATTGATCTTCCGGTGCTCGGTGTTTACGAGCGGATTACATTTGCGCAGCTGGGTACCGCTGTTCCGATCGCATTTATTGTTTTTTCATTCTGCCTTTCTGTTTTGTTTTCGGTGGCAGTCATTCGGGTGCGGCGGCTGTGGTTATTTGTGCTGTTTCTGCTTCCGTTTTTTTGGCTCGCAGCCAATTACGACGCACAGCCGAATGATTTCTGCATCGGCCTGATTCTTCTTTCCTTGGCTGCGATGATTCCGTTTTCCATTGCGCGCATTCGCGGCAAACGGAAGGGAAAACAGAAAAAAAGCATGGTACGCCCGGCTGGACCGAGTCTTGCGTTTGTTTCAGCGGGAGTTGCCGCGATCATCCTTTTCTCGATCGCGGTTCCGAGAGCGGCGTATACACATCCCGAGGTATTTTCGGCAAACGCTTCCAATCCGTTTGAATCGTTTTGGCAGCTGTTTACGCACTCAAACAGCGGGATGAGCGGCGGTAAGCTTGGGGATATTCAAACGCTGACCCGCAATGGCGCGTCCCATCTTGAAGTAACCGGACTGACCGAAAAAGACACCGTGTATTTAAAAGGATATACGGGAAGCGTGTATACCGGGCGATCGTTTGAAACGCTTCCGGAGAATCAATATACGAAAAATCTCGACGGCTTCCCGCATAGTCTGCGGGACAAGCGGGATGCGCTTTGGGAAGAGTATAACCATACACCGCTCGATCTGTTTGAACCGTTCTGGCGCAGTGGGCTCATGGAAATCATGGGCGGCTCGGCAGAGACAAACGAGCGAACCATCACCGTGAAACGAACCGGCGCGGACAGCCGGTACACCTATGTGCCGTATTACGCATATGCAATGGATGACGCAGATACGTTTTCAAAGGATCAGGTCTATTATGACGCCGGGTTAGCACCCAATCGCAGCGGTGAATGGACGTTTTCGATGTATGCGTTTCCGGATGACCAGTTCGGAAATGTTGTTCGGAAGATGTCGCTTAACGAGGAGCGCCATCTGTTACAGGAGCGCGCTGATTTAAGACTCAACGGCGCAGAACCGTATGTCGACTATGTGACGTTTTATCAATCGTTTGCGAAACAGATGTATACAGCACTTCCGTCGGACGGCCGGTTTGACTGGATGAACGATCTGTTTTGGGACAATATGTCGCTTAAGGATATCATTGATGTTGTCAAGCAAACGGTACAGGATGGAACCACATATAGCTTGACCCCTGGGATTACACCGCAGGATCAGGATTTTGTCAATCACTTCCTGCTAGAAAATAAAAAGGGTTTTTGTATGCACTATGCCGCGGCAGCGGTCATGCTGTTCCGTGCGGCAGGGGTGCCGGCGCGGTACGCGGAAGGATATGTTGTCACAAGCAATGATGTGAAAAACGCGAAAAACGGTGTTTCGGTGATTCGTGATACGAATGCGCATGCCTGGGCAGAAATCTACTTTGAACCGCTTGGCTGGATACCGATTGAAGTGACGCCCGGATTTTCATCTTCTTCGATCGCGGCTGTGCCGGATGAAGAAGCATCGGACAATTCTGCTGAATCATCGGAAGAAAGTGACGAAACCGCTGTGGAATCTTCTGAAGCAGAGTCCTCTGAGGAAGAGAGCGTTTTAGAATCCAGTGCGTCAGAATCGAGTGCTTTGGAATCGGAAAGCAGTCAAAGTGATTCGCTTGTATCTTCTGCGCCGGAATCAGGCGATCAGACGCTTACTTCGGGCGGTGCGTCCTTTGGGCAGAATGGTCAGATCAGTATCAGCAGAATGCCCTCGTGGATTTTGATTGCCGCAGGCGGTGTGCTGTTTGTGGTTTTGCTGTGCCTTGGCCTTTTATGGGCGCGGACGATCCATCTTCGCCGGCGCCGGCAAATCTTGTATTCGGGTGACCGCAACCGTGCGGCATGCGCGGCGTATGCAGAGTGTCTTTCCTTGCTTTCGATGATCGGCATGAAAAAAGAATCGTTTGAAGACGATCATGCGTTTGCAGCACGGGTTGACCGAAGTGCTTTGGCGGGAATCATGTTTGAGGAAATCACGAAGATCGCAGAGTGCGCACGGTTTTCCGGTGTGCAGATCAGCGAAGAAGAACGCGCGCAGATGATTGTCTGTGTACGCCGGTTAGAACGGTATGTCAGCGCACATCTTTCACCGTTTTTGAAGATTCGTTATTGGATGCGGTATCCATTATGAATTCGGGATGGCGGAAAGCGTCGTACCCGGATAATAGTGGGCGAGGATTTCTTCATACGTCTGTCCCTGACGGGCAAAGAAATCGGCGCCGTATTGGCTCATGCCGACCCCGTGTCCATAGCCTTTTGTTTCGATCGTAAACGTGTCAGACGCGTAGGAAACGGTGAAATTGGCAGACGCCAGAGATAACTGTGTGCGCAGGTCGGTTCCTTTGATTGTTTTATCGCCTGCGGTGATGGTGAGAACAGAACCGGCGTCGCTTCTGACCGGGTCTTTAAGCCATGCAGCCGGATCTTCAGGCAGTGTGATCGAACTGTCGATTTGTAAAATGGCTGTTTTCATTTCATCGGCAGAAACCGTTTTTGTCTGTGAATAATCAGGCGAGAGGGAATCGCCCTCGCTTGTTGTACTGACTAAATATGCAGCAGATGTTCCGAAAATGTCTGCTGCATTTTCTGTTTTTCCGGAGGAAACCGCGTGAAACATCGCGAGTGCCGGTTTGTCCTCGTATAAAAGGACCTGATCGATTACAGCGCTGACGGCCTGATCGAGTTTTTGCTCATACGCATCAAATGCGTCGCCCCAGAGTTCTCTGCGTCCTGCTTCGTCAAGATATGCCTGACAGGAGGCAGGGTCCGTGGAGAGGTAGGGCGTTCCCGGTATGTATTCGGGATCGTTTAGGCATTGCTGAATGCGGTAAAGCGCATAGGAATGCGCTGCGACAGCTTGTGCCTTGACCGCTTCTTCGTGATAAGATAAGGGGATTTCCGCGGCGACAACGCCTTTTATGTATTCAAGCGGTGTAAGCGAAAGAATCTGATTGGTCTGCGTGTCCTCTACAAGATACGTCCCGTCACGATTGGGGCTTATCCGAAACAGGACAAGCATCGGAACAAGGAAAAGTGCCAAAAAGATCAAAAGAAAAGAAGTAAAAAGCCGTTTCATTCAAACATCCTCACTTTCATGCATGAAAATATTTTTTATCCTGCAAAAACAGGGGAACACAATAAGTGTTTTGCAGAATCAAAGATTTTTTTGAATAATTGAAGAAGAAATCTTTCAATTATTTTAGCGATTTGCATTGACACAATACCGGCGCTTTGCTATAATGGTGATACGCATTGAAAAAGAAAGAGGGGCGGATATATGCACCGGCAAAACAGTGTCATTCGTGGTATTCAAGATTTATGTGAGGAATTTCGCAGATATAACCAGATCGACGCAAAGCTTTATGAAAAATTTGATGTAAAGCGCGGCCTGCGAAATCAAGACGGAACAGGTGTCATGGCCGGCCTGACACAGATTTGTAACGTGCATGGCTATATTATTAACGAAGGAGAGCGCGAACCGGTCGAGGGCGCTTTGTACTATCGCGGCTATGACGTCAAAGAGCTTGTGGATCACTGCGTCCAAGCGCGCCGGTTTGGATTTGAAGAGGTCGTCTATCTGTTGATTTTCGGTGTGCTGCCGACAGAGGAGCAGCTTGCCGGATTAAAGCGGATTCTCTCGCATTTTTGCTATTTACCGGAGGGCTTCTTTGAGGATATGATGCTCAAAGCGCCGTCGGCAAACATTATGAATAAGCTTGCAAGAAGCATTCTGGCGCTGTATTCTTACGACAAAGATCCTGACAATCTGTCGCTTGAGTCTGAGATCGGACGTGCGCTTCAGATCACTGCACGGCTTGGCAATATTGCGGTGAAAGCATATCAGGTAAAACGCCGCTTCTTTGAGGGAAAAACGATGTTTTTACATCCGGAGCAGCCGGGCCTTTCGTTTTCCGAGGAAATGCTCTCGCTTCTGCGCGGCGACCGTATCTATACGCAGGAGGAAGCACTGCTGCTTGATTTGTGTTTGATGATTCACGCGGAGCATGGCGGCGGCAACAACTCAACCTTTGCCTGCCGTGTGCTGACCTCTTCGCATACAGACGCATATTCCGCATATGCAAGCGCTGTCGGCGCGCTCAAAGGCCCGCTTCACGGCGGTGCAAATCTGCAGGTGATGCGGATGCTTGCGGATATGAAAGAGAACGTCAAACACATTACGAATGAAGGCGAAGTTGCAGACTATCTGCAAAAGCTGTTGAATAAAGAGGGCTTTGACCGCTCCGGAAAGATTTACGGAATGGGTCACGCGGTGTATACGCTGTCCGATCCGCGTGCGGAAATCTTAAAGAAACACGCTGTGGGACACGCAAAAGGTACGGAGTTTGAAGAAGACTTCAAAGCCCTCGGTCTGATCGAATCGCTCACACCGGAGCTGATGGCGAAAAAAGGCATTACGAAGCCGATTTGCGCAAACTTTGACCTGTATACGGGAACGGTGTACAAAATGCTTGACATTCCGGAGGACCTGTATACGCCGCTGTTTGCGACAGCGCGGATTGCCGGCTGGAGCGCACACCGGATCGAGGAGTTATTTACCGGAAACCGGATCATTCGTCCGGCATATAAATCGGTGGCAAAGCCGCGTCCGTATGTTCCGATTGAGGAGCGCGGATAACCAATTCACACATTCAAACAAAATATTCCATAAAAACACAGGCATGAGCCATTCGCTCATGCCTGTGTTTGTTGTGTACATGTTTGCTTGTATTTTTCTTCATATTATGCAATAATAAAGCTATAGTAAAGGAGTGACTTTGTGATGAAGACAAAAAGTGATCTGCAGCGCATTCTCTTAGTGATTTTAGGCGCTGTTGTCATGGCGTTAAATATTAAGATTTTTGTTCGTGCAGGAGATATGTTCCCGGGTGGTTTTAACGGCCTCACCTTGCTGATTCAGCGTACTGCTGCGGAATATTTTCATCTGACCCTGCCGTTTTCGGTGATTAACCTGCTGTTAAACGCCGTGCCTGCCGCGATCAGTTTCCGCTACATCGGAAAGAAATTTACGGCGTATTCGTGTTTGATGATCGTTTTGACAAGTGTGCTGACCGACTTGATTCCAAGCCTTGAAATTACATCCGATCCGCTGCTCATCAGCGTATTCGGCGGAATCATCAACGGCTGTGCAATCAGTCTTTGTCTGTTTGCCAACGCAACCAGCGGCGGCACGGATTTTATCGCGATCTTCTTTTCCGAGCGCAAGGGCGTCGACACATGGAACTATATCTTTATCGGCAATGTCGTGATGCTGATTGTTGCAGGTTTGCTGTTCGGCTGGGAAAAATCACTGTATTCGATCATCTTCCAGTTTGCAAGCACACAGATTCTCCATATGCTTTATAAGCGGTATCAAAAACAAACACTGCTCATCATCACCGATCATCCACAGGAAGTCTATGAGACCATTCGGGATAACACGCATCATGATGCGACGAAGTTCCGCGGTGTCGGATGCTATGAGGGACAGGAAAAGCACTTGCTTTATTCTGTAATCTCCGCGGACGAGGCACGCCGCACGGTTGACGGCATCCGGAAGGTGGACCCGAAAGCATTTATCAACTGCATGAAAACAGAACAGATCACCGGCCGGTTCTATATCCGTCCGAATGATTAAAGGCAACGAGCGGTTGCAAAAAATGAATGGTATAAGTGCTTGTACCTTTGTGCAGTTTTTGATAACATGAGAAAAAACGAGAAGGGGATATTCTCATGGGACTTAAAGAGAACATTTATAAACTGCGCACACGGTTTCACCTGTCGCAGCAAGCGTTTGCCGACGCGATGCAGGTGTCAAGACAGGCGGTACAGAAGTGGGAAACCGGAGTTTCCCAAAGTTAAAGATACCACATCAATCCCACGCGGACTTTTGCTCAACCGATACAGCCGGAGGGCTGGATAACAAGAAAAGGCGGTATGCGCCCCGTGGAGGGGTAGC
>CALXAM010000015.1 GCA_944386285.1 uncultured Clostridia bacterium
GTAGACTTTTTTAATAACCACCGTCCGGCCGCTGCATTGGGTTACAGAAGCCCCGTTCAGTTTAAAACCGAACGGGGCTTCTGATAAATATTCTTTTTACTGTCTACTTTCTCTTGACAAGTGCAAAGGAATATCCTTTGCTCCGTTTTTTTCATTCATATTCTTTCTCAGAAAATAATCCAGTACTTTGTTTACTGCAACGCGTTACAAAACAAAACCACAGAAATCATATCATTCCAAATTGATTGTCTCTCCAGGCTCTACAATCAACGCCCCATGTGCAGTAAATTGCTTTGCACGGTCAATATCAAACAGTTTTCCAGGCGCCATATGAATCGGAATCGTATGCGCAGCAGTGATTTTCTCCGCACAGCGAATCGTCTCTTCAATATCCATGGTGTAAGTAAAGTCCATCGGTAAAACGGCATAATCCAATTTTCGTTTTGCCATACGAGACATTTCTTCTGTTTCACCGGTATCGCCGGCAAAATAAATGGAAACGCCATCCACAGTCACAATATACCCGACACACTCTGCTTTATTGTGGTGATGGTTATATGCTTCAACCGCCTCAACCACCGCAAAATCAAGCGTCAATGTCTGATATTTCCCCTCTTTCAGTGCATTAAAATTCTGCCATATGACACAGTCAGAATTTTTTGCCGGAAGATCGATACAGTTATGATCATGGTGCTGATGGGTTACCAGAATTAAATCTGCCGGAACCTCGTACCCCTCTCCGGCAAATGGATCAATAAAAATGACCTTCCCGCTGTCTGTTGTTAAACGCAGACTACCGTGTCCCTGATACAATAACTTTGCCATTCAGTATCCCTCCAAAAGTAAAATGTTACATGATTTCCTTTAAGCCTGTTATAGCACAAGACAACACTTTCATCAAGAAAAATTTATAGAGCAGCCAGATGTATCATCTTATATATTTCACAATTTAAACTATATATAGAATGCGGACATTCATAAACCCTGATTTTCAAATGATTTTCATTTTGTTTTAACTGTTCATAGCGGAAATCATTCCTGATAAATGCTTTGAATTTCATAAGTTGATGTATATTTAAACGTTTGAAAAATAAATTACATATATTTTTAAAAAACAAATTTACTTTTGTTTATATTTGTGATAAAATAAAGGCGAAAAGAAATATTGAAATAGTATTATCCCTTGATTTCAAATTGCAATTATAAAATATATGTATATGAGAGGTGATAACTATGAAACGATTAGCAAAATGGGAACGGGTGTGTGCAGTCATTTGTGTATTATATCTCTTTCCCTTGTCAGGATGTGGATCAACAGATTACACCTCCCTCCCTGACAACTATAACAAAGAAACAGATTATCCATATTCGTTCTTTTCAACAACTGGGGTTGCGATTGCTCCTGCTGAGAACGGATACTACTATGTAGAAGGCGATTTTCTGTTTTTCTTAGACAGCACGTCCAAAGAAATAGCGGTTGTATGCAATCGTCCCGACTGCAAACATCAGCACGAGACCGATTCGAAAGAGGTTTGGAAGTGTGATGGGTATTTAGGTAGAGTCACATTTTGTAATGTGCAGGTATACGAGGACGCCGTGTACGTACTGACGAACGGTTCTACAGAAAACGATGTGCTGGATTTGGGCGCGGGAGATAAACTCACAAAAATCTCGCTGGACGGCACAAAGCGCGAGGATATTCGGCCGGTTTCTATTACACAAGGCTTTACACAGCCGCTCCGGATTCATCGCGGCTATGCGTATTATATTGAGAGCAGCAAAGAGGGGCAGGCACTGTATCGGTTTCCACTTGATGATATAGAGGCAAAAGTTGAAACGGTTTACAGTACAAAGGGCTATGTCAGTGAGTTCATTCCATATGGGAATCACGTTTATATTCAGGCGGAAGGAAATATATTTGATTATTCCATCACGGAAAATCAGGTTCAGCTGTTAAAAGAACAATATTCTTTAGGCGGAATTTATAAAGATCAGCTACTGGTTCGATCAAATGATCAGCCCATCGAAGAACCACCTACCGGTGAATATGAATTACTTGACCGAAATACAAAGGAACTCTCACCGTTTATTTCTTTAGATACAAAAGACGGCATTGATGCTGTATATCTTGATACAAATGGTGAACAGCTTTTTGAATGGCGCATTCCGCTTGCAGATATTTTTGGTGAAAACTATGTGGAGAATCCAACGTATCAATTCTCTGTTTTGAATGAACAGGGAACTATCCAGTTTTCTGCTTCGTACACTTTGTTGAAAGATAGCCCGGTTTCATTTGCACCCGGAGACGAGCGTTTTGCATTCTTTTGGTCGATTGACCGTTATGGAACCGGAAATATTATGCTCGATCTGATTGACAAAGAAAACGGGTTTTCACGCACAAATATATTCACAGAGAATGAAAAAGTCTTAAATCCGGAAGTTTCTTCTTTTGAATAACAGGAAATCATCATAAAAACAAACACCGGCAGAGAATCGGGTGTTGCATGTACACTGTTTGATTGGCATCTTGACACTCAATGTCGGGATGCCAATTTGCTTATCTGGGGAGGTGTTTTGCATGCAGTTTGCGTATGAACTTTATAAGCTTGTGACCAAAAAGATATTTTATCTGTTCTTGGCGGTTGTTTTGGTAGGAAACGGTGTACTGTTTTTCACAAGCCAGCAAGATTCCGTTTTGATCGATGAGATTCTTCCACGTTATCGCGAAATTCTTGCGGAATACGAGGGATTTTCCACTGAAGAAACAATTGATCGTCTGCGTGAAATTGAAACAAAGCTAAATGTCTATTCGCAGATCACAGGGGCTTCCCAGCATCCGGATGAAGCACAACGGCAACAGCAGTTCGATGAGCTTCAAAAGCAGTTTCCCACAGAATATGATGACTATGTAAAACATCCCGAGCAGGTCAAAGCTTTGCAGCAGGATGAACAGGCGTACCGGCGATTGATTCAAGAGGCGGATTATATCGAAGGGTTTGACGAGTCCATCGACAACATCAATGCGCAGGCGGAAAAGATGAAAAAAATCAGCATCTTTGGTCAAAAAGGCACGTTTTCGTACAACAACATCATGAAAACGCCGGAAGATTTTGCGCCGCTGTGTTCGCTTCCGTTATCGTTCGGTGATTCAACAGCACTCACCGCGGCGTCTACATTCCGTATCACAGACGGATTGCTATTTTTGTTTTCATTCTTTCTCTGCTTTCTTCTCTTTTTACAGGAGAAAGAAAACGGGCTGTTTACCCTGCTGCGTACTGCGAAAAACGGGCGCACACGTCTTGCGGGGGCAAAACTGTTGTCAGCGGTATTGATCGTTTTGGTTGTGAGCCTGATTTGTTATGGCACTGTTTTTGCAAGTGCCGCATATCTATACGACGGATTTGGCGATCTTTCCCGCTATGTACAGTCCATGCAAGCATTTTCGCGCTGTACAATTCCGATGACAGTAGGACAATATATCGTCGTGTTTTTGCTCAGTAAAGCGGCGGCAATGCTGCTGATTACGCTCATTTTTGCAGCGACTTTCAGTATTTCTTCTTCAAGCGGGCAAGCGTATGTATTGATCGGCGGCATTGTATGTGTGAACTTGATTGCATATCTACTCATTCCGCCGCATTCGTATCTCAATCTCTTCAAATACATGAATTTTTTCGAGCTCACCGACACCTATTCACTTTATACGCAGTATCAGAACATCAATTTGTTTTCACTACCGGTGAACCGCGTGCTGTTTTCGTACGGATTCTCTGCATGTTTGGCAATCTTGTCGGTTACAGGTATATTCTTAGTCTTTGTAAAAGGCGTAAAGCTACGCGGCGCGGCATTCCTACAAAAAGTGTCCGATTCCATTGCGCGAATGTTTGCACGGCTTCGAAAGAGCAGTCATCTATTTTCCCATGAGCTGTTTAAGCTGATGATCGGCGGAAAAGTGATTGTGCTGCTGCTTGCAGCCGTATTGTTTACTGCATACAGCTTACGTCAAACTGAGCTTTTCCTGTATACGCCAGAGCAGGTCTATGTGGAATACGCAAATACATTTGCAGGTGTGCTAAACGATCAAAAAATTCAATATATCAAAGAAGAACGCGCTTCACTGGATCGGATTGACGAGGAAATCAGCGCGCTATATGAAAAAGTCACACAAGGTGAACTCTCAAGCGAAGAGGCAGCTTTTCAGGCAACGTTGTTACGCAATCGACAGCAGGAAAAAGAGGAACCGCTTCGGGTGATCGAAAAGCAATCTGCCTATCTGCAAACGTTCAAAGAAACGCGTGGGATCACCGGAGCGTTTGTAAACGAGCGGTACACAAAAGAATTTTTCGATCGTCCGGAAGGTGGTCAGACCATATCGATTCTCTATATTTTCCTGCTCATCTTTGCGGCGAGTTATCTTGTATCCTATGAGTATCAAACCGGTATGGTGCGTATTGTGACGGCGTCAAAGCACGGAAAATGGCGACTGTTTTTCACAAAATACGCGGTGTTATTCCTGTTTGCGATTCTTTTGTGGGCAGTGCTTTACGGCCGAGAACTGATTGACATGATACGATTCTTTCCAATCGGTGACATAGGCGTTCCGATTCAAAGTATGGAGCAATTTTCGGAAATTCCGATCTTTATGAGCATCGATTCCTATCTTTGCTGTCTGTACGGTTTTCGGTTGCTTGGCGGTTTGATCGTCTGCACATTTACTCTATCGCTCTCCGTATTCCAGCTTCGCCGGGCGTTTTTAATTCTCATTTCCTCGGCCGTATTTTTACTGCCGATGCTGTTTGAAATGCTTGGGCTTTTTTCGCTGTTGTCATTCACAGCAAACGGATTGTTCTGCCTAAACGAAATCTCTGCATTGCCGGGCGGATTTTTCACGGCGATCACAGAAACCATCCTGCTCACCCTGTTGTGCGGTATTTTTGTCTGGTTCGCCAAACGCAGATTCTGCAATGAATAAAAGGAGGCGGCGTGATGGAACTCACGATTTCGCATATCAGCAAAACATACAAAAAAGGCGGCGTCAAGGCGCTTGATGATTTTTGCGCAGTGCTCACTCCAGGCGTATATGGATTCTTAGGACCAAATGGTGCTGGAAAATCGACGCTAATGAATATTATCACAGACAATCTCATGCCGGACAGCGGTGAAATTTTATTTGACGGAAAAAGCACCCGTTTACTTGGAAAATCGTTTCGCGCACGGGTTGGCTATATGCCGCAGCAGCAGGGACTTTACGATGATTTTTCGGCAGTTCGGTTTCTTTGGTATATGGCGGCGATTAAAGGAATCCCACGTAAAGACGCAAAACCACAGATTGAACAGTTGCTTGCGCTTGTGAATCTAAAAGAATCCGCGCACAAAAAGCTCGGTACGTTTTCAGGTGGCATGAAACAGCGCATTTTGATTGCGCAAGCACTGCTAAATGATCCGGATATTTTGATTCTTGACGAGCCAACCGCCGGACTTGATCCGAAAGAACGCATCCGTATCCGAAACTTCATCAGTCAAATTGCACAGGACAAAATCGTCATTTTGGCAACCCATGTGGTCTCTGACATCGAATTTATCGCCAAGGAAATCATGCTCATTAAAAAGGGACGTTTATTGCTGCTTGATACTCCTAATCACATCATTGAATCCATGAACGGAAAGGTATTCTCTTCGCTTATCTCACCGAATGAATTATCCGCCGCACAAAGTCATTACCGGATCAGCAATATTGCAAATGAAGAAGGTTTTCTTCGTATTCGGATTGTGAGCGATACGCCGCCGATTTACGAACAAACACAGCCCGTCAAGCCTACACTGGAAGATGTATATTTATCCTATTTTTCGGATGAATCATAAAACACACATAAAGGCATCTCTTAATAAAGAGATGCCTTTATCCTTTATATGGTTCTAATATGATTCATCAAACATGATCTATCATTTTTAAACTGCCTATGGGATCATTTTAAGAAAAAACGAACGAAAAATCCAGTAATGAATCCCGCAGTCACTTTCTTTTTTAAAAAATTTCCGCTATACTAAAAACAAAAAGAATTTACTTCTCAAGTGTTTTTGCTTTCTTTCTGAAATCGTTTGCGATACTCTTTCGGTGTCATTCCGGTAGAGCGCCGAAAGACCCGATAAAAATAATTCGGATCACGAAATCCGCTTTTTTCCGAAATGTCCGTAATGGAATATGTCGTATCGCACAACAAATCCTGCGCTCGCTCAATCCGCATTTTTGTAATCTGTTCGGAAATGCCGCAGCCATATAACTCATATGATAAATGATACAGTCTGCTCCGGCTCAGAGAAAGTGCTTTACACACCCGTTCACACGAGAGCGGTTCTGTTAAATGTTCGGATAAAAAGCGGGGCAGCTTTGTATAATGACTCTCCGGTGCAAGACGAGCAAGTCGTTCTTGATATAACGCCTTTGCTGCAAGAGAGAGCAGATCCCCTGCAGCAGAGAGCACCTTTTTCGATATATGAGGAAGCGCTTCATATGCGTCCCGCAGCGTTCCTTCTAAAACACCGTACCCACAGCAGCGATCATAAACCTGCCTAAATGCCGCGTCTTCCAGTACAATATGACCAAGCAGCAGATAACCGACTGTAACCTCTTCTACACGAATCGGCATAATCATTTCAAGCAGTCCTGCATGGCAGGAATACACCAACGTTTTCGATGATTTCTGCGCCATTTTGCAGGCATTTTGATCACAGCGAATGCAATTTTCGTGTCCGTTTGCTGTACTGCGAATCAGACGGCAAAAAAGGGGCAGCTCATGCGGATAAGATAAGATATCAGCGCCTGATGCGTCAAATACAACGGCGCGCAGCCCGGTCAATTCATAAAAATCCTGCAGCAGTACCGTAAGTTCTGCTCGATCAAACATTGCGCGCACATCGTTTCCCTCTTTCCTTTTGGTTATTTTTATTATACATAGTCCCATATTAAAAAGTCAAATGACAACGAATAGGAGAATGTGATATGGCAAACACCAACTTTGATGAATTTTCATTGGGAATTGAACTTGGTTCCACCCGTATTAAAGCGGTCTTAATTGATTCGGCACACAATGTCGCTGCAACCGGTGCACACGACTGGGAAAACCGTTTTGAAGATGGCTATTGGACCTATTCACTCGATGCAGTATGGACTGGAATTCAAGATGCTGTTGCCCAGCTGATGAACGCTGTTTTAGAAAAATACGGCTCACCGCTTACAACGGTTGGTGCAATCGGCATTTCCGCAATGATGCACGGGTATCTGCCATTTGACCAAGAACATCATCAGCTTGTCCCTTTCCGCACTTGGCGCAACACCACGACTGCCAAAGCTGCAGAAGAATTATCACAGCTGTTTTGCTTTAACATTCCACAGCGGTTTAGCAGCGCACATTTATATCAAGCGATGCTCAATCAAGAGCCGCATCTTTCTTCCCTCGCAAGCATCAACACCCTTGCCGGCTATGTTCATGAATCTTTAACCGGAATGCGCGTACTGGGAATCGGGGAAGCATCCGGTATGTTCCCGGTCGACGGCACAATCTGCGATTACGATGCGCACATGGTCGAACAATTTGATCACCTGCTTGATCAATATAATATGCCGCAGCGAATCAAAACACTGCTTCCGAAAGTCTGCAAAGCAGGCGAAGATGCCGGCATTCTTACCCCGGCAGGCGCGCATCTTTTAGACCCTACCGGAGCGCTTCAGCCAGGTGCATTGATGTGTCCGCCGGAAGGAGACGCTGGAACCGGCATGGTCGCAACCAACAGTATCAAGGCCGGCACCGGTAACGTATCGGCTGGCACTTCTATTTTCGCAATGGTCGTATTATCGCAGCCGCTCTCCAAACCATATCCGGAAATCGATATGGTCACAACACCGGAGGGGCTTCCCACTGCAATGGTTCACTGCAACACCTGCTCTTCCGATTTAGACGCATGGGTTCGCGTTCTGCATGAAATAGCGCAGGCATGCGGCGCACAGCTGACAAAAGGCCAATGCTATGATCTGTTTTACGAAAACGCTTTAAAAGGAGATCCGGACTGCGGCGGTCTTGTTAATTTCAACTACTATGCTGGTGAACCGGTAACTGGTCTTTTGGATGGCTGCCCAATGCTTCTTCGCCGTGCTGACGCATCGCTGACCCTTCCAAACCTTGCACGCGCACAGCTTTATTCCACCATGGCAACCTTAAAACTTGGCATGGATCTTCTGCTCGAATCAGAATCTGTTCCGCTTCACAGCTTAATGGGACATGGCGGATTATTCAAAACACCGGTTGCAAGCCAGCGTATCATGGCAAGCGCATTAAACGTACCGGTTATGGTACAAAAGACGGCCGGCGAAGGCGGTCCATGGGGTATGGCAATTTTAGCGGCTTACCGCAAAAATCGCAAAGACGGACAAAGTCTCGCAGATTATTTGGATCACGTGGTATTTAAGAATCTCGAGTGCACTGTCTGTGAACCAAATCAGTCGGATCGAGAAGGCTTCGTCGCATTTATGGAACGCTATACCGCATGTCTGCCGGCGGAAAAAGCAGCGGCCGAAGCGCTTAAACAATAACTCTTTACAACAGAAAGCGGGAATCTTAGCATGTTAGAACAACTTAAACAACAAGTCTATGAAGCAAATATGGAGCTGCCACGCAGAGGTCTTATCACCTATACGTGGGGAAACGTCAGCGGAATTGATCGTCAGAGCGGTCTGTTTGTCATTAAACCAAGCGGTGTGGAGTATGACGTACTAACACCTGATGACATGGTCGTCATGGATCTTGATGGCAATCGTGTAGAAGGAAAGTATCGTCCCTCCTCCGATACACCAACTCATCTTGTACTCTATCGCACGTTTCCTGAGATCGGCGGAATCGTGCATACACACTCGCCTTATGCGACTTCCTGGGCACAAGCAAAGCGTCCGCTTCCCTGCTATGGAACGACGCATGCCGATTATTTTTACGGCGAAATCCCATGCGCCAGAAATTTGACTCCGGAAGAAATCGAAAGCGGGTATGAAGAAAATACCGGTGTGGTGATCGTGGAAACATTCAAAGGCAAAAATCCAGTGCATTTGCCGGGTGTTTTATGCGCAAATCACGGTCCATTTACATGGGGTAAAGACGCCGCACAAGCGGTCTACAATGCAGTCGTTTTAGAAGAAATCGCCAAAATGGCGCTGTTTACAGAGCTATTAAATCCAAATGCAGCACCTGCACCACAGGCAATGCAGGATAAGCATTTTTTACGGAAACACGGACCAAACGCCTACTATGGTCAAAAATAATTCTTGCCAAATTCTTTTTCATTTTCTCATGCGGCAGTTCTTTTAAAAGGCTGCCGCTTTCTCTTTATCCGCATTGGATTTCCCGATTGACAAACAGAAAAAAACACTCTACAATCGAACGTAAGAACGCATAGAGTGATCGGATCTTCACATCTATGGGTATCACATTTTGTACAAAGAAAACAACATGTTTTTAAAAAACAATCAAGGAAAAGGAGTGTCTTCATGTATCAAATCATTCAAACTGAACCATATCTGCTGTTACGAAACGAGCGCTTTTCGATTCGGCTTGTTCCGATCGGTACCGAAACAGTTCGTATTACCATGACCGGCAGAGACGCATTTCTGCCCCCTCACGAAACAGAAAATCTAACGCCGGTCGTTTTGCACAATACACCCTCCGCTCATTTTCAAATCACAAATGATGCGCAAACTGTTTCGCTGATACTGCCTGCATGCACTGTGACAGTAAATTTAAATACCGGTGCATTCTCCTATTATGATGCGACAGGCACTTTACTGATTCGTGAGCCACAGCGAGGGGGAAAACATCTCGTAGAAACTGATGTGTACCGCAGTGTTTTCTCGGACACGCTTCAAGAACAGCAGACCACTGACGGCGTAAAAGCAGTGGCAGATGTTTTAAAAACCGTAAAAGATCGTACGGCCTATCATGCAAAAGTAGAATTTGAATTTGGAAACGAAGCACTTTATGGATTCGGCTCACATGAAGAGGGATACGGAAATTTAAGAGGAAAATCACGTCAAATCTATCAGCAGAATATGAAAGCATGCGTCCCCAGTTTTGTTTCTACAAAAGGGTATGGATTTTTATTCGATTGCCGCTCACTGATGACATTTGAGGATAACGGATATGGTTCATACGTGTGGATGGATACCGTGGACGAGCTTGATTATTACTTTTTCGCCGGAGCAGATTTCCATGCACTTTTAAGCGCATACCGTTCACTTACCGGCGCAGTACCGATGCTTCCAAAATGGGCGTTTGGCTATGGTCAGTCAAAGGAACGATACGAAACGGCACAAGAACTTATTGATATCGTTTCAGAGTATCGGCGTGAAGAGATCCCACTCAGTTTCATCATTCAAGACTGGATGACATGGGAACCTGGAAAATGGGGGCAAAAGAGCTTTGACGCAACACGTTATCCGGACCCCAAAGGATTAACGGATCAGCTGCATGCACTCGGTGCTGCAATGATGATTTCCGTATGGCCGAACATGAACGGAATGGGAGAAAACCAAAAGGAATTTCTTGCGCACAACTATATGCTTGGCAACCGTTCCACTTACAACGCCTTTTTAAAAGCCGCACGTGATATGTATTGGAAACAAGCCAACGAAGGTATTTTCCAATATGGAGTAGACGCATGGTGGTGTGACTGCAGCGAACCGTTTGAAGCTGACTGGCATGGCGAGCTTCGTCCGGAACCACATGAACGTTTGCGCATCAATGTAGACGAAGCGAAAAAATATCTTGATGATGCGCAGATCAGTGCCTACTCTCTGTGTCATTCCCGCGGAATTTATGAAGGACAGCGAAACGTTACAGAGGAAAAACGTGTCGTGAACTTAACCAGATCATCGTTTGCCGGTCAAGGCCGGTACGGTGCAATCACTTGGTCGGGCGACACCTTCGCAAGTTATCAGACACTTGCAAAACAGATTCCGGAAGGACTCAATTTCTGTGCGGCAGGTGAACCGTATTGGAGCCTTGATATCGGCGGATTTTTCACCACCACGACCGATGAGTGGTTTGTTAAAGGCGAATATCCAGACGGTGTAAACGATCTTGGATATCGCGAACTCTACACCCGCTGGCTACAGCTCGGCACATTCTTACCGATGATGCGTTCACATGGAACGAATACGCCGCGTGAAATCTGGCGATTCGGTGAACCGGGCACTCCGTTTTATGATGCAATCGCGAAGTTCATCAAACTGCGCATGGAACTTCTTCCTTACCTGTATTCTCAGGCTGCCGCTGTATCCATGAATGCGGATACCTTTATCACCGCATTGGGACTTGCATTCCCGAATGACCCCAACACATTCGATATTACGGATCAGTTTATGTTTGGTCCTTCCATTCTCGTCTGCCCTGTTACCAAGCCAATGTATTACGAAAGCGGTTCTGTTCCACTGTCTGATGTGAAAAAGACACGTACCGTTTATTTGCCGGCAGGATGCGGCTGGTACGATTTCTTTGAGGGAACGTATTATCAGGGCGGACAGACGATTGAAGCAGATGCGCCAATCGATAAGATTCCGCTGTTTGTAAAGGCTGGTTCTATCATTCCAATGGGTCCGGCACTGATGTATCCGGCAGAAGATCTCCATCCGTCGTTTACACTTCGCATCTATCCGGGATGCAATGCTGATTTCTCCTTGTACGACGATGAAGGTGATTCCTATCGCTACGAGCAGGGTGCATACACCATCACACCTCTGAACTGGGACGATCACAGCAAAACACTGACCATCGGAAAACGGCAGGGCAGTTTTGCCGGAATGAACGAAACACAGCAATACCATATTCAATTTTTAAAACGTGAAACAACCATCACAACACAAAACGGTGAAGAATGTGTTGTTTCTCTGTCCTGAATCTATTTCCATATGAATAAATACCCCCGGCTTTTCCGGGGGTATTTATTCATATGCGGGCAAATCCCTATATCACTAGCGGCACGCATCATGTCACGTTAGTACGATCTGGCAGCTGCGAAAGGTCTGTTACTAGCTACTCATAAACAGTTTTTTAGAAATTCCCCATCCTCAGCTGTTCTCCGCTCTTGTCTTCTTCCAGCCGCTTTCAAATATATTCTTCAATCTTTTTTTCTTATTCTTCGGCAGGAATAATATTCTCGCCCATCGCCGCTTTGAGCATTGCTTCTTTTTTCTGCTGATGACTCACTGCTACTGGGAAAAATGCTGAGAACAAAATCACTGCACTGATCGAAACGGCTGCACCGACAACAAGCACCGTCTGTGTGCCAAGTTGTGCATCCAATACACCAACAAGCGGCGAACATACAACGCTTGAAAAAATAGTAACCACAATCGCGTTGACCATCATCGCAGTGGTACGCATCTGTTTGGGAACAACATCATTGATATATTTTAAAATACTATACGAGTTTCCGACAACCGACATACCGCCAAGTGCCTGAAGCAGCAGTACAATATATGGATTTGTCACAAATGAAAGAAGGATCATTTTTAACACCGTTGCAGAAACAGCGATTGTCATAAAGTTTTGTGTACCAATACGACGTTCAATCCGATTTGCATACCAGAAAAACGGGAGCTCAGAGAGTGCACCCACCACAGTCATCCATGAAAGCAATTCACTCGGCGCACCAAGCGTATATCGAAAATAGATCGAATAATAGGAACCGAATGATGAACCTAATGATGACATCAGCTGAAATCCGATCAAGCACATGAGCGGCGCATGATGAAATACTACACTGTACTTCACTTTTTCCTTTTGCTTACGCTGACCTGCAATCGGCCTTGCAAACAACTGAAGAACACCTGCGACACCATAGACAATCGCCATAATCCAAAAGATTCTTCCGTAATCGTCGCCGATCACAATACCGGAAATCAGTGCGCCTGCCACATAGCCAAGCGTTCCACCCAGGCGGATGTTGCCATAGTCCCAGCGACTTTTTTCCATCAGCTCAATCGTGTAGCTTTCCTGCATCGTATACACCGGCTGGAACACAAGCTGATACAAAATGACACACAACGCAAGCCAGAGCGCCATTGCAGAAATATAAAATGCAAGGCAAACTGCCGCATTTGCAATCAGCAACAGTCCGATCATTCGTGCTTTGTTTTTTGACTTATCACTCAAAACACCGGAAAGCGGCTTTAAAAAGATGAGAATTGTTGTAAAAATTGCGTTTACAATACCGATCTGTGCTTGTGTCAGTCCATTTTGATACAAAAACAACGTGGTATACGTATTATAAAATGCATGACCTGAGTAAAAGATCACATAGATCAAAAACATATAAAGCGGAAACTGGCCGGAGTCCGCCGCGGCAGTGCGCCGAAAATTCATATACTCTTCTTCCCTTCTCTTATCCTCAATGAATAGATACCACACAAAATTCAGTTTGTCAATTGTATTTTTGTGTTTTATAAGAAATACGGGCGGCTGTAAAAGCCGCCCATATCCCCTCATCTTCTCTTTTTCTATCTAAAAATGGAATTTGCTTAAATCTTTTTCATGCACAATGCGTACATGTACCATGATGCATGCGGAATCCATTGCTCAGCCCAACGCCAGTTATCAATAACCTCATCGGTTGGTTTAAAGATAAATTCGATTCCGTGCTCATCTTTTAAACCACCTGTGATACCGTTAACGATACCACCCGGACACTGAATGAAATCACGACGGTCGTATTCAAAGAAATAATCGTTGTTGTTACGGCCTTCGCCCTCGAGCATGCAGCTGTCAAACGGATTCAAACCAAGCACCCAGTTAATCTGATCATCCGCATATTTTTTAAGGGATGCAGCGAGTGCTTCATCTGTTGTTTCATAGGAAAGTGACCGCGCTGCCGTTGCAAGTGAAGCAATACGTGCATTTTCGCCCTGCCACCACGGTGCGGTTTCCACATCATGCGGATAGAAGAACTGTGTCTTTTTCACACCATCGCCGCCGATTACAAGCTGTCTTGCATAACCAAACGGATTGGAAACCTCATTGGTAACGGAAAGTTCATGCCGCATTAGACGCTCACAAATGTCAAGCACTTTTGCTTTTTTCTCTTTGTCACGACAGATGTTATAATAATCAAGCAAGTTTACAACCGGCATACCGGCATCTGCTGCATGGAAGAATGGGCGATCTGTATCATTCACGCGCAGATAACCCATCGTATCATCCACGGAAACATAGCGATCCATGATACGGTCTGCCATCTGACCTGCACGACGCAGATAGTCAAACTCACGCGTTGTTTTATAGATTTCAATGAGCGCTTCCAGCGCACAGTATTCATCGAGTAAATTCCATTTGCCATCGTTTGCATATTTTTCGTTGTTTGCTTCGAGGTATTCATAGGACTCGATCGCAGCATTTAAATATTCCTCTTTTGTATAGTCGCTCGGGAATGTTGTACGTGCCGCATAAGCAAGCGCTGCAATCGCATAACCGCCGCCGGAACGGAATGATGTTTCATAATCATAATCGGTTACTTCATTAAGATCGCCCCACGCACCGCCGCCTTTCCGCTTGGTCGGATTCCGGAACGAGCAGGAAATCACACGCATTTTTGAAACGGGTCCGTATGCATCCATTGTACGGCTCTTTGAACGGAAGAAACTCTTTGATGGTGCACGCATACGCATCAGAAAATCTGCACCGTACATGCCTTCTTCCAAAATGCGGCGTTTGAGCATCGTATAATATGGATAGTCTGCTTCTTCAAGCAGATCGTTCATTTTGAAAAATGCATATGCCGAAAATGCTGCCTGCTGCGGATTAAAATAATTTGTATGGCACAAGTGTGACAAATGTACACCATAGTCACCTGTTGCGTCGTACCATCCGCCATGCACATCTTGTCTGCCTTCGCGATATCCCTGAAAACGAAGATTTTTATCCGCAGCTTCATACTCACCGGTAGAACGCTGTGCTTTAAAATAATATCCTACTGCTGAAAGTGTACTGACCTCAAGCAAATTCTTTGCAATTTTAAACGGATAGGACCGGACTGTTTTTCCACCGTCATCCGTGACAGTCAGATAATAGGTTCCTTCTTCGCTGACTTCATCAAAACGCATCGTGTAATAATATCCCGTTTCCCAACGGTCTACTTCACCGCATTCTGAAAGTGTACCGGTATAGACAGGCGTATCTGTTTTCTCGCAGACAACAGAAAACGAAATGGGCGTTTCCTTGTCTTTACGGCAGTAAACAGCCTGCTTTGTATCACCGCTGTCGTATCCGATATGGTTTGTAAAAATCTGTGTCATCTTGGCTCCTCCTTAGAAAAATTTCACCGCATCACGCGGATTTCTTCTCATTTACTGTTGGACCGTCGACTGCCGGCGCAGCCGTTCATATGAAATAGCAAACACAATCACGCCTAACGTAATCAGCACACCATTTGCAATCAGCACAGGCTGAACGCCAAAACGATCTGCCAAAATACCGCCAATCGGTGTGAAAATAATTCTTGAGAACAGTGTTCCTAAAATACCATTTAATGATTGTGTGGTTGCACGAAGTTCTTTTGGTACATTATCATTGATGAATTTAATTAAGCTGTAACTAAATCCGACAAATCCGCAGCCGTTTAACATATTGATGGCAAGCACCAACCAATGGGAAGTTGCGAACGCAAGCATAAACCATCGGAAAGCCGTAGCAATTCCTGCAAATAGCAGAAGATTCCGCGTACCGAATTTCTTTTGCAGTTTTGCAGCAAACCAGAAAAACGGAATTTCCGCCAATGCACTGAACATCGACAGCATCCCGACCATCCCCGAGGATGCACCGAGTGTTTCCTGAAAGTAGATGGAATAAAACTGATAATAAAACGCCGTGCCAATATAATAGACGATGTTAAATAAGAACATGCTCACGAGCATCTTATTTTTGAGGATGACCGAATACTTTACTTTCTGATGCTTTTGTCGATGACCGGCGATATTCGGCGATGTCAAATAAAGCACTGCGGTCAGCAAGAACAAAAGCGCCATCATCCAAAAGATTTGGCCATAGTTTGTACCGATAATAAATCCTACAAGCAGTGAGCACACGGCATAACCAACCGTTCCGCCCAAGCGCAGCTGACCGAAATCCCAGCGGCTGCTCTCCAAAAGTTCAAGTGTGTAGTTGTCTTGTAAGGTAACCGCAGGATTAAAAAACACATTAAACAGTACGACACAAAAAGAAAGCCACAGCGCCGCCTGCATCGCATAAAATGAGAGGAGTGCAATCGCACTGACAATCATCAGCATCGCAATAATCCGGTTCTTGCTCTTCGATTTATCGCTCAAAACGCCCCAAAGCGGCTGAATCAGTACAAGCACCAATGTCGAAAACGAACTGAGAAAACCAATCTGATCCATCTGCATACCGTGATTGTACAAAAACAAGTTTAAAAACGTGTTGTACATTGCCTGTCCGGCATAAAACAGCACATAGATCAAAAACATGCGCACCGGAAACATTTCACGGTGCTCTTCCACTCGATCCATAGATGCCTCCCCTTCGCCATTTGCTTTTTTATCTAAAAACAGCCTATCACGAATCGAGTTATTTGTCAATAATTTTTTGTTAGGAAACTTAACTAAATTTATTTTTTTCTTATGACATAGCCATTCATATGAAAAACCATACCGCTTATTTTATCAAAATGACCACTCACGAAAAGCATATTGATGCCAAATATGAAGTATGATATCATAAACTCAAAGGAACAGACAAGGAGGTGTTCTTCCATGGAAATTTGGCAGCTGATTCTCTGGGCAGCAATGACGGTCATTTTAATTATTGTTGAAATTGCGACCATTCAGCTTGTTGCTGTTTGGTTTGCAGCCGGATCGTTTGCCGCATTTATTGCCGCGTTATTTGCGGCGCCTCTATGGGTACAGCTTGTGGTGTTCATCGTCGTGTCGATTCTTTTGCTTTTGGCAACCAGGCCTTTTGTCCGATCGCTTTTGCAAAATCGCAAAAAAGTCGCCACCAACGCTGACAGTCTGATCGGAACGATTTGTACTGTCAAGGAAACAATCAATAACCGTGAAGATACAGGGCGCGTATTCGCAGACGGATTATTGTGGACTGCCCGAAGCACAGACGGCACGGTCATTGAACCAGATGAAAGCTGTATCATCGAGTCAATCGTTGGGGTGAAATTGATTGTTCGTCCCGTATCCAAAGACTCTGCATCGACAGAGAGTATTTAAAGGGGTGTTTTTTATGCCAATCGGATTGTACATTTTCTTAGGGCTTGTCATTTTACTTCTTATTGTGCTCGTAACACGTATCAAAGTTGTTCCACAGTCACAAGTTTTTGTCATTGAACGAATCGGCAGTTACTATCAAACTTGGAATACCGGTCTTCATTTCCTGGTTCCGTTTATTGACCGCATTGCGAAACGTGTTTCCTTAAAAGAGCATGTCGTTGATTTTAAGCCGCAGCCGGTGATCACAAAAGATAACGTTACCATGCAAATTGATACCGTCGTATTCTATCAGATCACAGACGCAAAACTGTTTACTTATGGTGTCAATAACCCGCTGATGGCAATCGAAAATTTGACGGCAACCACGCTTCGTAACATTGTCGGTGAATTAGAGCTCGACGCAACACTTACTTCGCGTGACACTGTTAACACGAAAATCACTTCGATTCTTGACCAAGCTTCTGATAAATGGGGCATTAAGGTCAACCGCGTGGAATTAAAAAATATTCTGCCGCCGCGTGAAATTCAAGATGCAATGGAGCGTCAGATGAAAGCAGAGCGCGAACGCCGCGAAAGCATTCTGCGTGCAGAAGGTGAAAAACGGTCACAAATTCTTGTGGCAGAAGGTGAAAAGGAATCTCAGATTCTACGTGCAGAAGCTGTGAAAGAAGCAACGATCTTGCAAGCAGACGCTGTTCGTGAAAAGAAGATTCGCGAAGCAGAAGGTGAAGCACAGGCAATCCGTGCCGTACAGGAAGCATATGCAGACAGCTTAAAGCTCTTAACGCAAGCAGACCCAAGCCAGAAAGTTTTAGCGCTCAAGAGCCTTGACGCATTTGTAAAAGCTGCTGACGGAAAAGCAACGAAGATCATTATTCCCTCGGAAATTCAAAGCCTTGCAGGACTTACCACCAGTGTAAAAGAACTGTTTACTGACGTTGAATCAAAAGAATAATGCATGCACCGCACAGGAAAAACTCCTGTGCGGTGTCTTTTGCTTTTTGGCAAAATGAACAGTTATCCGCGTATTTAAAAGGTGCAAATTTTATGTTTATCCACTTGTTTTCGACTCTTTTTTTCGATACAATAAGATAGTAGCATATGATTTCGAATGAGAGGAGTCTGCCTGATGCGAAAGGATCTAAATCCCGGCGGTTTGCCGCATGGTTTTTCTTTGGGTATGGTGTACCTGCGTACATGCACAGCGGATTCCTGCAACCATTTTGATGGGATTCGTGCATTCGGTTAACGAAAAAAGGCTGCGGTGTATCCGCGGCCTTTTTTGTTTTTTCTATGCATACCCACTTTTTTAAAGGAGTGTTTTTTCTATGTCCGCTGCAAAAAAAGTAGCTGTCATCATGGGAAGCGACAGTGATTTGCCTGTTGTCGCCCCTGCAATCCGCGAACTCAAACGCTTTGGCGTCGAGGTGGAGGCACACGTCATGTCTGCGCACCGCACCCCGGAAGAAGCTGCTGCTTTTTCTCACAATGCAAAAGAAAACGGCTTTGGCGTCATTATTGCTGCTGCCGGAAAAGCTGCACATTTGGCCGGCGTTCTGGCTGCGCACACTACATTGCCAGTCATCGGTATTCCGGTCAAATCATCTACACTTGACGGCTTAGATGCGCTGCTCGCAACGGTGCAGATGCCTTCTGGTATCCCGGTTGCAACTGTCGCAATCGACGGTGCAAAAAACGCAGCACTTTTGGCTGTACAGATGCTCGCATTGTCAGATGACCGTCTTGCCGATGCACTTTGCGAAATGAAACAGCAGATGGCAGACGAAGTCCGCAAAAAAGACAGCGCACTCGATGTAAGCGAGATTTAATCATTCTGCTCATTTTTAAAAAAGGGCTCTGCCCCGTTTTGTGATTTTAAAGGAGGAACCATCCAATGGAAAAACGTGAACTGCTCTATGAAGGAAAAGCAAAAAAAGTATTCAAAACCGATGACGAGAACGCATATATCGTCGATTACAAAGACGATGCAACCGCTTTAAACGGTCTTAAAAAAGGCACCATTCACGACAAAGGTATCATCAACAACCGTGTTACCAACCACCTGATGAAACTGCTTGAGAAAAACGGCGTGCCGACCCATCTGATCAAAGAACTTTCCGACCGTGAAACACTCGTAAAAAAAGTAACTATCGTTCCGCTCGAAGTTATCGTCAGAAACGTTGCAGCAGGCTCGCTCGCAAAACGTCTTGGTCTGCCGGAAGGCACTGTACTGTCGAAAACCGTGCTCGAATACTGCTATAAAGATGACGCACTGGGCGACCCGATGGTCAACGAATACCACATCATGGCAATGAACTTCTGCACAAAAGAAGAGCTCGACCTGATCGCTTCCTACGCATTAAAAATCAACGAGATCCTGACTGAGTACTTAAAAGACGTCAACATCTCGCTTATCGACTTCAAACTTGAATTCGGCAAAACAGCAGACGGCACCATCGTTTTAGCTGACGAGATCTCGCCGGATACCTGCCGTTTCTGGGACACTGTTACCCACGAAAAACTCGACAAAGACCGCTTCCGCAGAGATATGGGTGGCGAAGAGGATGCATACAAAGAAATCCTCGCACGTCTGCTGGGCGAATAATCGCTGTTTTTGAGGCAACCCTTTTTTCTGTCCCGTACTTTTGGTGCGGGACAGGTTGATTCTATCGTGATTTTTATTTGAAGGAGTGTACTATGGGCGGTATTTTTGGCGTGGTATCAAAAAAAGACTGTGTAATGGACTTATTCTTCGGCACAGACTATCATTCACATTTGGGCACAAGACGCGGCGGTATGGCGGTTTACTCGGAACAAACCGGCATTTCCCGCGCCATTCATAACATTGAAAATTCCCCGTTTCGGACAAAGTTTGAACGCGATGTCAACGAAATGAGCGGCAACATGGGCATTGGCTGTATCAGCGACATGGACCCGCAGCCGCTGATTGTCCGCTCGCACCTTGGCACCTATGCAATCACAACCGTTGGACGCATCAACAACGAACAGACGCTTACAACGCTTTGCTTTGAACGTGGAAAGTCACATTTTCTTGAGATGAGCGGCGGACACATTAACTCCACCGAGCTCACTGCGGCGCTCATCAACCAGAAAAACACGATTGAAGAAGGCATTCGCTACGCGCAGGAGATGATCGACGGCTCAATGACGCTGATGCTCCTGACCAAAACCGGTATTTACGCCGCACGCGACCGCATGGGACGCACCCCGCTGGTTCTCGGCCAGAAAGAGGACGGCTACTGCTTGTCATTTGAGTCGTTTGCCTACTTAAACCTCGGCTACCATACGCTGCGCGAGTTAGGTCCGGGTGAGATTGTTCATGTAACACCGAGTGGTGTGGAACAACTTCGTGCGCCGGACAAAAAAATGAAAATCTGTGCGTTCCTGTGGACGTATTATGGTTACCCGACTTCGTGCTACGAGGGCGTAAATGTCGAGCGCATGCGCTACGACTGCGGCCGGATTTTGGCAAAACACGACGGTATGAAACCGGGCGATCTTGACTATGTGGCAGGTGTTCCGGATTCCGGAACAGCACACGCCATCGGTTATGCGAACGAATCAGGTATTCCATTCGCCCGCCCGTTTATCAAATATACCCCGACATGGCCCAGAAGCTTTATGCCGCAGAATCAGTCGATGCGCAACCTTGTCGCACATATGAAACTGATTCCGGTTGACTCTTTAATCCGCGGCAAACGCCTCTTGTTCATCGATGACTCGATCGTGCGCGGTACACAGATGGGCGAAACCGTTTCGTTCTTATATGAAAGCGGCGCGAAAGAAGTACACATTCGTCCGGCATGTCCGCCGATTCTGTACGGCTGCAAATATTTGAACTTCTCACGTTCAACAAGCGAGATGGATCTGATTGCACGCCGTGCGATCAAAGATCTTGAGGGCACTGCCGATAACTCGGTCATCGCTCCGTACACCGACTATACAACTGACAAGTATTCGCAGATGGTCAACTGGATCGCGAAAAAGTTAAACTTTACCTCACTCCATTTCCAGACACTCGACGATATGCTCGAGTCCTTAGGTCTTGACAAAGACTGCATCTGCACCTATTGTTGGACTGGCGAAGAATAAACAAAAAAGACGGGAATTTCCCGCAGAAAGGACGTTTCCTTATGAAAAGCTTCAGCGAAAGCTATAAAGAGGCCGGCGTTGACGTAACTGCCGGTTACAAAGCAGTGGAACTGATGAAAGAACACGTCAAAAAAACAACGATTCCGGGTGTTGTTTCCGGCATCGGCGGATTCGGCGGACTGTTCGCGCCCGATCTTTCGGGAATGAGTAACCCGGTGCTCGTTTCGGGCACAGACGGCGTCGGCACCAAACTCGTGGCGGCAATGCTCTTAGACAAGCACGACACCATCGGCATCGACTGCGTTGCAATGTGTGTAAACGATGTCGTTTGCTGCGGCGCAAAACCGCTGTTCTTCTTGGACTACATTGCATGCGGCAAAAATATTCCGGAGAAAATCGCTTCGATCGTCAAAGGCGTTGCAGACGGCTGTGTGGAATCCGGCTGTGCACTGATCGGCGGCGAAACTGCAGAGCATCCGGGCGTCATGCCGGACGAGGAATACGACCTCGCTGGCTTCACCGTCGGCATCGTCGACCGTGACAAAATCATCGACGGTTCCCGCATGGAGCCGGGCGACGTTTTGATCGGTATCGCTTCTTCGGGTGTGCATTCGAACGGCTTCTCGCTCGTGCGTAAAGTGTTCGGTCTGACCAAAGAAAAACTCGAAACCTACTATGAAGAGCTCGGCACCACACTGGGCGAAGCACTGCTCGCGCCGACCAGACTGTATGTAAAACCGGTACTTAACGCCATCGAAAAAGCAGATGTGAAAGCCATCTCCCACATCACCGGCGGCGGTTTTTATGAGAACATTCCGCGTATGATGAAAGAGGGCTGCACTGCAAAAGTGAACCGTGCAGCTGTTCCGGTTCTGCCGATCTTTGAACTTATCGCAAAAACAGGAAATATTCCGGAGCGCGATATGTTCAACACCTTCAATATGGGTGTCGGCATGATTATGGCTGTTTCCAAAGAAACCGCAGACGACGCGATCCGCGCACTGACCGAGTCGGGCGAAACCGCATTCGTTTTAGGCGAAGTCATTGAAGGCGACGAAGGCGTCATCATCGAATAAGAGGGCGTCCTATGAAAAAGATTGTGGTACTTGTTTCGGGCGGCGGCACCAACTTACAGGCGCTCATTGACGCAGAACGCGCAGGCGAGATCAAAAACGGCAAAATCACCTGTGTCATTGCGTCCCGTCCCGATGCTTACGCGCTGACCCGTGCGCAGAACGCGGGGATCAACACACGCGTGATCGAGAGAAAACAGTTTGAAAACGCAAAAACATTCAGCGAAGCACTGCTTGCGGCACTGGATGAAGAACAGGCGGATCTCGTGGTCTATGCGGGATTCATGACAATCGTTGACCGATTGGTATCCGATGTATACAAAAACCGGATGATCAACGTCCATCCGGCGCTCATTCCGAGCTTCTGCGGCAAAGGTCTTTACGGCCTGCACGTGCATGAAGCCGCACTCAAAAAAGGTGTGAAGCTCACGGGTGCGACCGTTCATTTCGTCAACGAAGTCTGCGACGGCGGTCCGATCATTCTGCAAAAAGCGGTCGAGGTTCGTTCAGACGACACGCCCGAAACACTTCAGCGCCGTGTCATGGAGGAAGCCGAATGGAAGATCCTCCCGAAAGCCGTTTCACTGTTCTGCGAAGACAAAATCACTGTAACCGACGACGGCATCGCCGTCATTCATGAATAAACCGAAGGAGGATGTTTCCCATGTGCTATGATTTGACTGCTCTGCTTTCCGAAAACACCTACCCGGGCCGCGGCATCGTCATCGGCAAAACAGCCGACGGCAAACACGCTGCCATTGCTTACTTCATCATGGGCAGAAGCGAAAACTCGAGAAACCGTATTTTTGAAGAAAACGAGGACTGCGGCATCCGCACCCGTGCATATGATGAGTCGAAACTTGTCGACCCATCGCTGATTATCTACTCCCCGGTCCGCAAACTGGGCGACGATTTGATCGTCACAAACGGCGACCAGACCGACACCGTTTACGATTTCATCAAAGAGGGCAAAACATTCGAGGATGCCCTGCGCACCCGCACCTTTGAGCCGGACGCACCGAACTTCACCCCGCGTATTTCCGGTATTGCGACCGTTAAAGACGGCGATTTTTCGTACAAGCTCTCGATCTTAAAGAGCGACGACGGAAACGATGCATCCGTACAGCGTTTCTTCTATGAATACGCACAGCCGGTTGCAGGTAAAGGCCACTTCATCCACACCTACCGCTGTGACGGCAACCCGATTCCGAGCTTTTCCGGCGATCCGGAGCCGGTCGAGATTCCGAACGATCTCGGCGTATTCACCACAATGATCTGGAAATCATTAAATGAGCAGAACAAAGTAAGCCTGTTCACCCGGTTTATTAACCTCGAAACTGGCGAATACGAGACCCGCATCATCAACAAACACGAATAATTGCAATTTCTGCAAGGAGGCGTTTTTTAACATGGCAAACGAACTCGCACTCAAATATGGCTGTAACCCGAATCAGAAACCGTCTCGCATTTTCATGAAAGACGGCGCAGAACTGCCGATCACCGTTCTCTGCGGCCGCCCGGGATACATCAACTTCCTCGATGCATTCAACAGCTGGCAGCTTGTCAAAGAATTAAAAGAAGCAACCGGTCTGCCGGCTGCCGCTTCGTTTAAACACGTAAGCCCGGCAGGTGCCGCAGTCGGTCTGCCGCTGTCTGACGTTCTGCGTAAAATCTATTTTGTCGACGATGCAGAGCTCTCCCCGCTCGCTTGCGCATACGCGAGAGCTCGCGGCGCTGACCGTATGTCGTCCTATGGTGATTTTATCGCGCTGTCCGATTGCTGCGACGCAGAGACCGCAAAACTGATTGCACGCGAAGTGTCCGACGGTGTCATTGCACCGGATTACTCCGACGAAGCACTCGAGATCTTAAAATCGAAACGCAAAGGCAACTACAACGTCATCAAAATCGACCCGAACTACAAACCGGCGCCGATCGAGCACAAAGACGTGTTCGGCATCACATTTGAGCAGGGCAGAAACGAGCTCGCAATCAACGAGGAACTGCTCGCAAATGTCATCACCGAGAACAAAGAAATTCCCTCCGACGCAAAACGTGACCTCATCATCTCGCTCATCGCGTTAAAATACACCCAGTCGAACTCTGTCTGCTATGTCAAAGACGGTCAGGCAATCGGTATCGGTGCCGGCCAGCAGTCGAGAATTCACTGCACCCGTTTGGCAGGCAATAAAGCGGATATCTGGTGGCTGCGTCAACACGAAAAAGTGCTGAATCTGCCGTTTAAAGAGGGCATCCGCCGTGCAGACCGCGACAACGCAATCGACGTATACATCAGCGACGATTACGAGGATGTCATCGGCGACGACGTCTGGGCAGAAACCTTCACCGAGCAGCCCGCACCGCTCACCCGCGAGGAAAAACGCGCATGGCTTAACAAACTGACCGGCGTTGCACTCGGGTCGGACGCATTCTTCCCGTTCGGCGACAACATCGAGCGCGCACACAGAAGCGGTGTCTGCTACATTGCACAGCCGGGCGGCTCCATCCGTGACGACCATGTCATCGACACCTGCAACAAATACAACATCGCGATGGCCTTCACAGGCATTCGTCTGTTCCATCATTGATCGAAAAGGAGGAACTTCTCCATGAACGTATTAGTGGTAGGCGGCGGCGGACGCGAACACGCCATCATCAAAAAACTCAAAGAGAGCAAAAAACAGCCGACCATCTTTGCGGCGCCGGGCAACGGCGGCATTGCTGCTGACGCAGTATGCGTGCCAGTGAAAGCAACCGACATCGACGGCATGGTCGCCTATGCAAAGGAAAATGCCATCGACTTCTGCGTGGTTGCACCGGATGATCCGCTGGTACTCGGCATGGTGGACGCTATGGA
The DNA here is from genome assembly GCA_944386285.1 of uncultured Clostridia bacterium. Taxonomy (GTDB): domain Bacteria; phylum Bacillota; class Clostridia; order Oscillospirales; family Ruminococcaceae; genus Paludihabitans. The sequence continues at coordinate 25,310 of CALXAM010000015.1, forward strand.
AGCAGCAGGCATCCGCTGCTTCGGCCCGAACAAAAACGCGGCAATTTTGGAAGGCAGCAAGGTCTTTTCGAAAGATCTGATGAAAAAATACAATATTCCGACCGCAGAATACGAAGTGTTCACCGATCCAAACGAAGCAATCCGATACGTTGAGGAATCGAACACGTTCCCGGCTGTCATCAAAGCGGACGGCTTAGCACTCGGTAAAGGTGTGATCATCGCGGAAACAAAGGAACAGGCAATCGACGGCATCCGCTCCATCATGGAAGACAAAATCTTCGGCAAAAGCGGCAACCAGATCGTCATTGAAGAATTCCTGACCGGTCCGGAGGTGTCCGTGCTGTCGTTCACCGATTCGCACACCCTTGTGCCGATGGTTTCGTCGATGGATCACAAGCGTGCGCTCGACAACAACAAGGGACTGAACACCGGCGGCATGGGTACGATTGCACCGAATCCGTTTTATACAAAAGAAATCGCAGAGGAGTGCATGAACACAATCTTCCTGCCGACCATGAACGCAATGAACGCAGAGGGCCGTCCGTTCAAAGGTGTCATCTACTTTGGTTTGATGCTCACACCGAAAGGCCCGAAAGTGATCGAGTATAACTGCCGGTTCGGCGATCCCGAAACCCAGGTCGTGCTTCCGCTGTTAGAGAGTGATTTGCTCGAAATCTTTGAAGCATGTGCAGACGAGCGTTTGGCTGACGTCGACGTAACATTCAAAGACGGTGCGGCGGCGTGTGTCATGATTGCATCGGGTGGCTATCCGGTCAAATATGAATCGGGCAAAGCAATTTCCGGCCTTGACGAAAACGGCCAGATGGCAGGTGCAACGGTGTATCATTCTGGCACAAAGCTTGAAAACGGTACATTTTACACCGCAGGCGGCCGTGTGCTCGGCATTTCTGCTTGCGGTGATACGCTTAAAGATGCACTGAACACTTCCTACGATGCCGTTTCCCGCATTTCGTTTGAAAAAATGCACTACCGCACCGATATTGGCGCAGCAGCACTTGCAGCAGATAAGCACTGATTCTATATGCAAATTTCATTTGCATCATTTTCGTCAAACAAACATACAATAGAATAAACGAAATCCTCCCTTCGTCTGCAATCTCCTTGCAGCGGAGGGAGGATTTTTTAATCGGAGTGAATTTTTTAAAATTATTTAATCACGAACACACGGATCACGCCGTCGATTGCACGAATTGCTTCCACAATGTCGTCAGAAACAGCACCGTCCACATCGAGCATCGTATATGCATAATCGCCTTTCGATTTGTTCAACATATTCTCGATGTTTAATGCACTCAATGCGGTCGAAATCTGCGAAATGATCGTTTTCACGTTTTTGTGGATGATGCAGACACGGTCGAGATTCGTTTTTGGCATCGATGCATTCGGCAGGTTGACGCTATTTTTGATGTTGCCGTTTTCCAAGAAATCAATCAGTTCAAGTGCTGCCATACGCGCACAGTTATCCTCGGATTCCGGTGTCGATGCACCCAGATGCGGGAATGCAACAACGCCCGGATGATCGAGCATTTCATCTGTCGGGAAGTCAGTCAGGTACACTTTCACCTGACGCTCATCGAGCGCTTCGAGCAGATCGGCCGTTTCAACCAGCTCGCCGCGTGCAAAGTTTAAAATCCGCACGCCCGGTTTCATCATTTTAATGGACGATGCATTGATGCAGCCCTTTGTCTCTTTGGTTGCCGGAACATGCAGCGTGATATAATCGCAGTTTTCATAAATCTCTTTTAAGGAATTCGCATGAATAATGCTCTGCGAAAGGCCCCATGCGCCGTCAACGCTGATGTACGGGTCATAGCCGTACACCGTCATACCTAACGACTGTGCCGCATTTGCAACGAGAACGCCAATCGCACCCAATCCAATAACACCGAGTTTCTTGCCCATAATCTCAGGGCCTGCAAATTGTGACTTCCCTTTTTCGACAAGTTTTGATACTTCGGCGCCGTTTCCTTTTAACGTTTTGACCCACTCCATGGATGCTGCAACTTTTCGAGATGCCATCAAAAGTGCCATAATCACCATCTCTTTGACGGCGTTTGCATTCGCACCCGGTGTGTTGAACACGACGATACCCTGCTCACTGCATTTGTCTACCGGAATGTTGTTGACGCCTGCGCCCGCACGTGCAATCGCTTTGAGCGAAGCCGGAAATTCCATGTCATGTAACGATGCCGAACGTACCATAATGGCATCCGGCTCGTTCATCTCATCGCCCCATGTGTACTGCGTACGGTCAAAATTATCAAGACCTGCAGGCGAGATTTTATTCATTGTCTGAATCTGAAACATCAGTGAACACTCCTTTTCATGCATTTTTATGCGCTTCTTCAAATTCGCGCATAAACGCCACCAATTTCTCGACGCCCTCGATCGGCATTGCGTTATAGATGGATGCACGCATGCCGCCGACACTGCGGTGACCTTTCAAATTCACAAAGCCGCGTTTCGTGGCCTCAGCAATAAACTCTTTGTCGAGTGCTTCGTCGCCAGTGATAAACGGCACGTTCATCATGGAACGCGAATCTTTTTCGACTGTTCCTTTGAACAGCGCGGATTGATCGAGGAAATCATAGAGAATTGCCGCTTTTTTCTCGTTCAATTCTTTCATTTTTTCGAGTCCGCCAATCTCGTTTTCGATCCAGTCAAGCACAAGCTTTGCAATATAGATCGCATACGTCGGCGGTGTGTTAAACATCGAATCGTTGTCTGCATGGGTTTTGTAATTAAACATGGTCGGCGTTTTTTCCATTGCATTGCCGATTAAGTCCTCGCGGATGATAACAACGGTCAAACCTGCCGGGCCCATGTTTTTCTGTGCACCGGCATACAAAACGCCGAATTTTTTAACATCAATCGGCTCGGACAGAATGCAGGAACTTACGTCTGCAACCAGTGGTACATCACCAGTATCCGGCAACTCTTTGAATTTCGTGCCATAGATCGTGTTGTTCATGCAGATATGGAAATAGTCCGCATCTTTGTCGAATGTAGACGGATCAAGTTTCGGAATATACGAAAACGTGCGGTCTGCCGAGGAAGCAACCACATTTGCCGTACCGTAACGAGCGGCTTCGGCATATGCTTTTTTCGCCCACTGACCAGTGATCACAAAATCCGCTTTGTTGTTTTTGTTCATGAGGTTTAGCGGAATCATTGCAAACTGCGACGATGCGCCGCCCTGCAAAAATAGCACCTTGTAGTTGTCCGGAATGTTCATGACACGGCGCAAAGAGGCTTCACATGACTTGATGATTTCATCATATACTTTTGAGCGGTGCGACATTTCCATAACGGACTGGCCGCTGCCGTTATAATCAAGCATCTCATCTGCTGCTTTTTTCAAAACCGATTCAGGCAAAACCGACGGGCCTGCGCTGAAGTTATAAACTCTGCTCATGTGACATTAACCCCTTTTCTGCATCACAGTGCGTTCACTTTTATACTGCACTGCTTTAAATTATGTGTACTTCATATTATAGGATTTTATGACGAAAAGGTCAATAGTTTTTCTGATAAATTATAAATAAATTATAAATTTTTCATTTGCAATATTCCATGTAAACAGGTACATGGATAAAATTATTGATTCTTCCAAAAGAAAGGCGGCATAAAGAGAAGAAATTGCGGCAACACTAACCGCGAAGAACGATGACGGCTGTCTGCCGTTTCTTTTTGATAAAAAAGCAGGAGGAAGTTTCTCATGAAAAAATTGCAGTTTAGTCAAAAAAGCCGCCGAATTGGCTCAAAAGGATTTTATATTGCGCTCGCAATTAGCCTTTTGGCAATTGGCGGTGCAGCTTGGCTCGGCATCACTGCCGCCATGCAGAAGTTAGAAGTCAAAGAACCGGAAATTTCATCGCCCACGCCGGTCGAGCAGGAAGAAGAAATCACTTTCCCGCCTGAAACCGATGTAAATGCCGAACCGTCCGATGTCGAAACCGAGGCACCGGAAGAAAGCGAGCCGACCAACACCGAACCGGAAGAACCGACATTGTTAAAAGGATATGCAATGCCGCTTTCCGGCACTGTGCTCACCGCATTCAGCGGAGATGAGGTCATCAAATCGAAAACGCTCGGCGACTGGATGATGCATACTGGTACCGATTTAGCGGCACCACTCGATACCCCAGTTAAAGCCGTTGCAAGCGGAAAAGTCACTGAAGTCAAAACAGACGATATGTGGGGCAACACCGTTACAATCACACATGAAAACGGTGTAGAAAGCTATTATGCGAACTTAAACGATGCTGTACGTGTCACAGTCGGCCAGACCGTCAAGCTCGGCGATGTGATCGGCACCGTCGGCGAAAGTGCAGAGATCGAGAGCGCGGAAGAAACCCACCTCCATTTCGGCATCAAACAAGACGGCGAATGGGTCGATCCGGTCAGCTTTATTGAGCAGCAGGCTGCCGAAAAATAAGGGGTCGTTGACTTTTTATAAAAAACCGATATAATGAAAGATAAGAGGGCGCAGAGCCAGACGGCTTTGCGCCTTTTGTGTCAGAATCCATGAAAAGAGGTATTTGTATGAATCCCGCAGAGCAATCCCTCACAAACTGGCTGTGCCAGAAAACAACTGAAGCCGAAGCACTGCTTTCTGCCGACTTTTCCCGTATGAAAGGCCAGATCACAAAACTCGGCGGTGTAAAATATTTAAAAAACTTGCTGTCCCGCGGCATTGCAAGCGACAGCTTTTTGCCGCTTTCACAGAAAAACCGGCTCGATCTTTCACCGGAAGCCGCTGTGGTAAATGCGCAGTTTGCCGCGCTGTTTGAAGACGACGAAGCAAATGAATGCTTTGACCGGCTGTGTGACGCCGGATTTTATAACCACCGTTAAACGACCAAACATCAAACGAAAGGAATGCTACTATGACAGACGAAATTTTAACCCGATTAAAAGAACTCGTCGCCATCGACAGCCCGACCGGATTTACCAAAGCTGCCGCTGACTATGTCTTTTCTGCGCTCAAAGAAATGGGACTCTCCCCTGTTTACACAAACAAGGGCGGCGTGTTCTGCACACTCACTTCCGGCGACTCGCCGCTTTTGATTTCTGCACACCTTGATACCTTGGGCGGCATTGTATCTAAGGTCAAATCGAACGGCCGTTTAAAAATCGCACCGCTCGGCGGCCTCGGTCTTCCAAACATCGAGGCGGAAAACTGCCGCATCTATACATATGACGGCAAAGTCTACACCGGTACGTTTCAGTTTGTAAACCCGTCGATTCATGTAAATCATGACTATCGCACAACAGAACGAACCTACGATAACATGGAAGTGGTACTCGACGAAATCACCGCTTCCAAAGAAGAAACGGTCGCACTCGGCATTGAAAACGGATGCTTTGTCTGCTTTGAACCGCGGCTTACGATCACCGAAAGCGGCTATATCAAATCGCGCTTCCTCGATGACAAATTGAGTGCTGCAATCGTGCTCGCATTCGCAAAACAGGTCACATCGGGCGAAGTCGTTCCGTCACGCAGCATTGTGCTTCATTTCAGCGTGTTTGAAGAAGTCGGTCACGGCGGCTCCGCATCGGTTCCGGCGGACACCGTCGAAACATTGTGTGTTGACATGGGCTGTGTGGGCGACGGACTTTCCTGCACCGAACGGGAAGTATCGATCTGTGTCAAAGATGCGCGCGGTCCGTATCACTACGAAATGACCCGTACGCTCGTTTCGCTCGCAAAAGAATTAAACCTTCGCTATGCAACAGACGTCTATCCGTTCTACAGCTCCGACGCAGATATGGCGCTCACTGCGGGCCACGATATCCGTCACGCGCTGATCGGCCCGGGCGTCTATGCAAGCCACGGCTATGAACGCAGCCACATTGACGGCGCGCTCAACACATTGGCACTCATTGGCGCCTATGCGAAACGGCCGGTGAACGCATGATCCTCGACCTTTTAAATCATCCCGCCGACCTTTGGACAACGCTCAAAGAAACGGACGAACCGATTTTTCTCTATGGTATGGGCGACGGCGCCGAAAAAGTACTTGATGCGCTTGACCGTATCGGTAAAACACCCGAGGGCGTTTATGCAAGCGATGAATTTGTCCGCGGACACAGCTTTAAAGGCTATCCGGTTCGCCGGTTTTCCGAGGTGTGCGCGTCATATCCGTCGTTTATCGCACTCCTTTGCTTTGCAGTCGACTATGAACCGATGCTCTCGTACCTTACGAAAATGAGCGAAGATCATAACCTGTTTGCACCCGATGTGCCGGTCATCCGTACAGATGACACGCTGTTCGACACCGCATTTGTCAAAGAACACGAAGCGCAGTTTGACGCGGTGTATGACCGCCTTGCCGACGAGCAGTCAAAGGCCGTCTATCGCGATATCATCGCCGCGAAGCTCACTGGGCAGATTGACCGGATGCGCCGGTGCGAATCAAGCCGCGAAGAAGCGCTCGCCCTCTTACATCTCCACAGCGATGAAACGTATGTGGACTTAGGCGCATACAACGGCGACACAGTCGAGGAGTTCATCCGCACTGTAAACGGAAACTACCGTGCGATTTATGCGTTTGAGCCGGACAAGAAAAACTTTCAAAAGCTGTGCGCTCGTGTGGAACAGAACGGCTTTTCAAACGTCCATCCGTTCTGCATCGGTGCATGGAACGAAGCGGACACGTTGTTTTTCAAAGGCGGCAAAGGCGGCAGAAACTCAATGCTCTCAAAAACGGGTACAAAGCAAGTGTCGGTTGATTCCGTCGATCATGTGTTAAACGGTGCGCCAGTCACACTGTTAAAGCTCGATGTCGAAGGCGCGGAAACACGCGCACTCCAAGGTGCAGCCCACACGATCAGGACACACCGCCCCCGTATCATTGCGGCGGCGTATCACAAAAACGGTGATCTCTTCGAAATCCCGGAAACGGTTCTTTCGATCTGCGATGAATATGACGTATATCTGCGTCATCATCCGTATCTGCCCGCATGGGAAACGAATTTTTACTTTGTGCCGAAAATGTCTTGACAATGAAAAAAAGCATGGTATCCTAAAGTGGAAATCCATGCTTTTTGCTTTAAAAACGTGACAATACATATCTTTATACTGATGATTCCGACCATATATGAAAAAGATACTCTTGAAGGATACTCATATGACAGGAGATTTCGCTATGTCGTTTACAAATTGGAAAGTTCTTAAAAAAATCGATGCACATATTCATATTTTGCCCGACGCGGTACATGAAGCAAATCCCGATGCAAATGATGTATGGGTATATGCTGATATCCATAGATATCAAGAGATTATGACTGCAAACAATATTGAAAAAGCGATTGTCATGCCTTTTAACGATCCTCATTTGATGTCAATGGAATTCACGGTCAACGCAGTGCATAAGAATCTATATGAGCTCAAAAAAAGGTATCCACGCCAATTATATGCTTATGCAGATGTGGACATAAGAAATTCCCCATCTGAAACGGTCGATGCGATCTGTCATGCAATAGACGACTACTCTTTAGACGGTATTAAAATCCACCCTAACAATTCGGCAATGGCAATAGATTCTGATTACAATAAAGCTATTTTTGCCTTTGCACAAGAACGACAAATACCCGTCGCAATCCACTCTTATCCCAATACAGATGACGATGTTTCTGCAACAAACCGTATTGTGAAGATTGTTGAAAGCTATCCTGATTTAAAATTGATTGTTTCCCATATGGGAGCTTTTCAATGGAAACCTCTGCTTTCGATTGGGTGCTATGTCGATATGTCAGCGATTCTTCCCGATTATGTTCGCGTTTACGGTATTGCAAAAACCAACGAGATACTGCGCAGTTTCGGCGTGGAAAAGCTGCTTTTTGCTACAGACTATCCCGATAACAGAGTCTTGCAGCCCAATGAAATTTATGCCTCTTATTACGACGCTTTGAATCAAATGGATTTCACCGAAGAAGAAGCAAAACGAATTGCATATACGAACGCAAATGATATCCTTAGATAACAGCATCATTATTATCATAAAATCTTATGAGTTGTAAACAGGGTCAAAGCAATAAAGTCAGCATGTCACCTCTTTGCCAAACACACACTACTTTTTCTGTTATTTGAAACACCGACCATATGAAGTGAGCAAAAGTCAACGACGAATGTTACTTTGTACCGAAAATGTCTTGACAATGAAAAAAAGCATGGTATCCTAAAGTGGAAATCCATGCTTTTTGCTTTTGAAGGAGTGACTTTTCATGACCGAACGCGAAAATATGCTGCGCACCATCCGGTTTGAACGCCCCGATCATATTCCGATGGTATTTGCAATCAATCCCGCATGTTATGAATACTATAACCATGATGATCTGTTTGATCTGATTGATGACCACAAACTGCTGTTTCCAAATTTCAAACGCCCCGAAGGCAAAATTTACACCCGAATTTGCACCGGTCGCAAACGCGTCTGCGCCTTACACCGACGATTTCGGCTGTGTCTGGAAAACAACGCAGAACGGCATCACCGGTACGGTCGTTTCCCACCCGCTCGCTGACTGGGAGTCGTTTGCTTCCTACAAAATGCCCGACCCTGCACGATCAAACGGATTGGAGGCTGTGGACTGGAAGAAAATCGAACAGGAATTTGTGCGTGTAAAACAAGAAGGCGGCTTTACGCAGGGCGGATTACGCCACGGTCACACCTTTTTACAACTGTGTGATTTACGCGGATACGAAAATCTGCTGTTTGACATGGTGGACGAAGAACCACTGCTCGATGCGCTCATTGAACAGCTCGAAGCATTTAACACGGAAATTTTAAAACGATATCTCGCATTTGACCCCGATATGGTCTGCTTTCCGGAGGATCTAGGTATGCAGAGCGGGCCCATGCTCTCACCGGAACAGTTTGCACGCTATATCAAGCCGAGCTATCAGCGGATGATGAAACTTGCACGCGACAAGGGAAAAATCGTCCATATGCACTCGGACGGCGACATCCGCCTGCTCATTGACGAGCTCATCGACGGCGGTGTCGATATCATCAACCTGCAAGATCTGGTCAACGGTGTTGACTGGATTGCCGAGCGATTTAAAGGGCGTGTATGCATCGATTTGGACATTGACCGCCAGGTAATTACGCCATACGGCACGCCCGAAGATATCGACCACTTAATCCGCACGGAGGTAGAAACCCTTTCCTCAAAGGACGGCGGTCTCATGATGATTTACGGACTGTATCCGGGTGTGCCAATCGAAAATGTCAAAGCGCTGATGGACGCTATGGAGCGTTATATGGGGCTTTGAGTATGACAGAAACTGATCTTCAAGAAATCCGGCAAAAGCAGAAGCGACACAATCAAATTCTGTTTTCAAAGGAAAGTGAATGCCTTCGTCCGCTGCTTGACTTCCTTGCATCTGAGCCTCGCCGTGTTGTTACCCTTTGGGCGTTTGCTTGTGCAGAATCGGTCAAAGATGAGCTAACTACACGCTACCCGCATGATTCCCGCCCTGCTCAAGTACTTTGCCTTGCAAAATTGTGGGCACAGGGAGAAATCAAAATGCCAATCGCAAAACAGGCAATTCTCGCAGTACATGCCATGGCAAAAGAAATGCCAAATGATGCAGATGCGGCACTATGCCATGCGCTGGGACAGGCCTGCTCGGTAGTACACACACCACGTCACGCACCGGGACTGCCGATCTATGAATTAACGGCCATCGTGCGTCGTTTTGGCATTGATTACTGCAAGGATATTCTTGAAAAAACAATTCTGCGATATGAAGAAACGCTGAAAATTTGCCGAATACAAAACGAAACGACTTTCTCTCAATGGGCATCGTTTTTAAAATAGCAATATTAAAAATAGCCGCTTTCAGGTTTAATTCCTGAAAGCGGCTATTTTACAATCTTTTTTGTTTACCAATCAATTGCAACCGGTTCGATCTTCCAAATATCGGTCGAATAGTGGCGAATTGTACGGTCGGACGAGAATTTGCCCGAGTTTGCCATATTGATAAAGCATTTTTTTGCAAACGCTTTGCGATCCTGATAATCGCGGTTTAAACGCAGACGTGCTTCCACAAAGCTGTTTAAGTCGCCGAGCACATAGTAGTTGTCTGGACGGGTCCAGCCTGCGCCATAGAGCAGGGAGTCATAAATTTCGCGGAATAAACCGCTGCCGCCGTCGTTCAGCGTACCGTTTACAAGCGTATCAACGACACGGCGAATCTTCTCGTCGCAGTCGTAGATTCCTTTCGGGTTGTAAGTCTGCATAATCGAGGACAGCTCCTCAACTTTTGCACCGAAGATATAGTTGTTCTCATCTCCTGCTTCCTCCACAATCTCAACGTTTGCACCGTCGAGTGTGCCGAGGGTAACGGCGCCGTTGATCATGAATTTCATGTTGCCAGTACCCGAAGCTTCTGTACCTGCGGTTGAAATCTGAACGGAAACATCTGCTGCTGCAACGAGCTTTTCTGCATACGATACATTGTAGTTTGTTACAAACAGCACTTTCAAGACGTCTTTTGTCTGCGGATCATTATTGATCAGATTTGCAATCTCATTGATAAATTTAATAATGCCCTTTGCACGGCGGTAACCCGGCGCAGATTTTGCACCGAAAATAAAGGTCGTCGGATAAAAATCGGTAATCGAGCCTTCTTTGATGCCGTAGTACAAATAAAGAATCGAGAATGCGTTTAAGAGCTGACGTTTATACTCGTGCAGACGTTTCACCTGAATATCAAACATCGAATCAGGATTCAGCGAAACACCCTCTTTTGCTTCGATGAATGCGCAGAGGCGTTCTTTGTTTGCACGTTTAATCTCCATGAAGCGTGTGAGTGCAGCGTCATCGTCTGCATACGGCTCCATTGCTTTAATTTCTTTGAGCAGCGTGGTCACACGGTCATGACCAAGTGTCTGGCACACAAACGAGAACAGTTCCGGATTACACAGTGCAAACCATCTGCGCTGTGTCACACCGTTTGTCTTGTTCTGGAAGCGTTCTGGATAGACAAAGTACCATTCTTTGAGTGCATTGCGCTTTAAGATCTCAGTATGGATGCGTGCAACACCGTTTGTATAGGACGAAACGTAGATTGCCAAACGTGCCATATGCACCATATTATCGTTGATGATCTGCAAACGGCCGATTTCCTCACCGGTCAGCTTCATATAGCGCATCTCTTCATATAAGAGGCCGTTAATTTGCATGATGATATCGAGAATTTGCGGAACAACTGCACGCATCAGATCGCATGGCCATTTTTCGAGTGCTTCTGCCATGATGGTATGGTTTGTGTAGTTGAACACCTGATGGCAGATGCCGAGCGCTTGTTCAAAATCAAAGCCATAGCGTGTCGTGAGCTGACGGACAAGCTCCGGAATCGCGATAACCGGATGGGTATCGTTTAACTGGATGGTGATATATTTGCCGAACTGCGAAAAATCATCGCCGTGATATTTCGTGTAATCTTTTAACAGGTCGGTGATCGAAGCGCAGCAGAAGAAATACTGCTGTTTTAAACGAAGGACTTTGCCCTCCCAGCTGTCGTCATTCGGGTAGAGTACACGGGAAATATCCTCTGCACGGTTTTTCTCGCGGACAGCGTTGTCGTATTGCTGTGCGTTGAAGAGGTTAAAGTCGAACGGTGTGATGCTCTCTGCCTGCCAAAGACGCAGGTTGCCGACGTTTTTCGTGTGATAACCGACGATCGGCATATCATACGGTACAGCATTGACGACCTGATCCGCAAATTCAACGCGGACAGTGTCTTTTTCACAGCGGCGGCTCCAAGCGTCGCCGTGTGCAGTCCAGTCATCTGCTGTTTCCGTCTGGAAGCCGTCGTGCAGTTCCTGTTTGAACAAGCCGTATTTATAGCGGATGCCGTAGCCGTCAAGCGGCAGATTGAGCGTTGCAGCACTGTCCAAGAAACATGCCGCCAAACGGCCCAAACCACCGTTTCCGAGTGCTGCGTCCTCGATTTCCTCAAGATCCGCAAGCGATTTACCGCAAGCTTTCATCACTTCGTCAACAGTGTCTGTGAGACCCAAGCACAACAAATTGTTGTAGACAGCACGGCCTACCAAAAATTCCGCCGAAAAATAGCATGCACGGCGATTTTTGTTATGTGCGTCACGGCTTTTTTGAATGTCCTCAGACAGATGTGCCATAATCAGTTTTGCGATGGTGTTGTGAATCTGATAAATATCCGCCTGTTCAGGGGTTACGTTATAGTCAATCATCAAAGTGCGGGTAAAATCAGACAAAAACGTTTCTTTTTCGTAAGTCATCGTAAATTACCTCCAGTAAAGCTTGGTGAGGGCTTTGATTTTATTCGAAACCGCAGGGGTAAGCTGGTCTTTTTTTACACGCCAGCACCAGTTGCCGCTCGCGGTGGATGGAGTGTTCATACGCGATTCGGCACCCAATCCCAAAAAGTCCTGCATCTGCGCAATCGCGGTGTTCGCCGGACTTGCCCAAACGGCAGCGAGTACCGCGTCGGCACAATCTTCGTTCTCGGTGATGCGCAAATATTTCTTCATGTAGTTTAACTCGCTGCGAGTGCGGGATTTAAGCCAAGCACAAAGCGGTTCGTTATCGTGCGTACCCGTATAGCATACGGCATTTTTCACATGATTATGCGGCATATAGTCGCTTTCAACATTCGGCGTGAATGCAAACTCCATCACTTTCATACCCGGGAATCCCGATTCTTTGAGCAGTTCACGTACCTCGTCGGTGATAATGCCCAGATCTTCAGCGATGATTTTACGGTCGCCCAATACCTCTTTGACGCGGTTAAACAGCTCCATGCCCGGACCTTTTTTCCACTCGCCGCCGGTTGCGTCTTCGTCACCTGCCGGAATTGCCCAGTAGCTTTCGAATCCGCGGAAATGGTCGATGCGCACACGGTCAAACACGCGGGTCGCGTGGTCAATGCGGCGAATCCACCAGTCAAAACCGGTCTGACGGTGTGCTTCCCAGCTGTAGACCGGGTTGCCCCAAAGCTGTCCGGTTTCAGAGAAATAATCGGGCGGACAGCCTGCGACCTCCACCGGGGTACGGGTTTCATCCACCATAAACAGAATCGAGTTTGCCCAGACGTCTGCGCTGTCATGCGCAACATAGATCGGCAGATCGCCGAGGATCTCGATGCCTTTTTCATTTACATACGTTTTGAGCGCGATCCATTGCTTGTAGAACTCGTACTGAACAAAGCGCCAGAACAGAATCTCATCATACAGCCGTGCGTACGTTGCCTGCAATGCGTCGTAGTTGCGGTAACGCACATCGTCCGGCCATTCATACCATGGCTTGCCGCCGTTTTCCTCTTTAAGCGCCATGAACAGGACATAGTCCTCGAGCCATTTGGTTTCTTTGCAGACGAATGCTTCATATTCCTCGTCCGGATGTTCAAAAAAGCGTTTTGCCGCCTTTTTTAAAAGGGGATACCGGTTTTCATACAAAACAGCGTAGTCCACACGTGTTTCGTCCTCGCCCCAGGAAAGTGAAGTGATCTCGCTTTTTTTAAGCAGTCCCTCTTTGCAGAGCGTGTCCAGATCAATAAAATACGGGTTTCCTGCAAACGTAGAAAACGACTGATACGGCGAGTCACCGTAGCTGGTCGGTGAAACAGGAAGCATTTGCCATACTTTCTGTTTTGCGCGTGCAAGAAAATCGGCGAAGCGATATGCCTCTTTGCCCATCGTGCCGATGCCATAGGGAGACGGCAGACTTGACAAGTGCATCAAAATGCCGCTTTCGCGCATAAGTAACCTCTCCTTTATTTCATAATCATAATAAAATACAAAAAACATGCTGTGAACCATCCAATCATTGGCACACAACAAAAATATTATAGCAGTTTTTATGGGCATTTACAAGGCAAAAGCCTTGTAAAGTGACGTCTAACAGCCGCTTTCATCGGAAAAAAGCAAGAATCAGAATGATTTTTGCGTCCATTGCAATCAAAAAACAGGTGTGATATACTGAAAACAAACAGCATCCGTCGTTTCACAGACGATGGATTGGACAGTTTGAAAGGAAGAACCACAGATGAACAAAAACCGATATGAGGTGTTTTTGGATATTGACGGCACACTGCTTTGGGGAAGCAAAATTCCGGCAAAAAAAGACCGGGATGCCATCAGAGCCGCGCGCGAAAACGGACATCTCATCTTTTTGAATACAGGACGCGGACCGGGGAATATTCCAAAAGAACTGCTTTCTGCAATGCCGATTGACGGCATCATTGCAGGCGGCGGTGCATGGATTTTGATTGACGGCGCCGTGATTTATAAAAAGGAAATTCCGATCGAAGAAGCATCAACTCTTTGCGAGATGCTGCTTTCAAAAAAGATTCCGACTGTGTTTGAGGGTGAGCGCCAAAACGCGGCGATTTTACCGGACGAACGTGTCGGTGATGCGTTGTTTGACGAAATCGGCACAGAATCGGACATTCTGCCGGTACTCAAAAAGGACAGTTGGTCAAAAATCACGTTTTTAGTGCGTAAAGACGAGCTGCCAAACGAAATTTTGTCTAAGCTCAACGAACGGTTTGATGTGATCGCGCATCCGAACTACTGCGAAGCAATTTTGCTCGGCTGTGACAAGGCAAAAGGCATGGCACAGGCACTTTCTTATACAAACGTGCCGCACGAGCGGAGCATTGCAATGGGCGACAGTTTAAACGATACCCAGATGCTTTCATATGCACAGATTTCTGTGGCGATGGGCAACGCACTCGAACCGGTCAAAGAGATGGCAGACTACGTCACGCTGCCGGTCACAGAGTGCGGTGTTGCGGCGGCACTTGTTCATTTCGGACTCGTTTCTGAGGATCAGCTGAAAGGAGAATAAACAATGGATTATCAAATCAAAGGGTATGAACCAGCGGCGTTTTTTCACCATTTTGAAGAAATCAGCGCCATTCCGCGCGGTTCGGGAAACGAAGAGGCAATCAGCGCCTTTTTGGTCGATTTTGCAGAGAAAAACGGACTTTCCGCTTATCGTGACCAGGTGTTCAATGTTGTGATCGAAAAGCCGGCGTCTGCGGGCTATGAGAATGCACCCGCTGTCATGCTTCAGGGTCACACTGACATGGTATGTGAGAAAAACGTGGACACCGTCCACGACTTTCTGACGGAGGGTATCAAACTCGTGCAGGAAGGTGACATTCTCCGTGCGGACGGCACAACGCTCGGTGCGGACAACGGCGTTGCAGTTGCAATGATGATGACAATTCTTGAGGATAAAACACTCTGCCATCCGAAACTCACCTGTGTGTTCACCGTGCAGGAAGAAACAGGACTGACCGGTGCAAAAGAACTGGACGGTTCGAAAATTGACGCACGGCTCTTGATTAACCTTGATTCCGGCGGACTCGGTCATGCAACTGTCAGCTGTGCCGGCGGCATGCGTGTACGGATGCGCCGTGATGCAAACTATGTTTCCACGAATCAGCCGGCGCTTCATATTGCAGTGCGCGGTTTACAGGGCGGTCATTCGGGCGTGCAGATTCATCTCGGCCGCGGCAACGCCAACAAGCTGATGGGCCGCATGCTGTTTGCTTTGCGTGAAACATTCCCGGAACTGGTCGTTTCGTCGATTGCAGGCGGCAGCAAGGACAATGCAATTCCGCGTGAATGTGATGCGGTCGTTGCATTCAAATCGCAGGAAGAACTTTTGCGTGCTGAAGAGATGATCCGTGCAAGCGAGCAGGATATTAAGGCGGAACTTGCCGAAAGCGATCCGGGTTTCTTTGTAAAAGTCGAGTCGTGCACCGCAGAGCGTATCATGGAAAAGAAAGCGTCCGATGCACTCGTGTCGCTTTTGTATCTCGCGCCAAACGGCGTCTGCGACCGAAACGAGCAAGCAGGTGGCTTTGTCGTTCGTTCACTCAATTTGGGTGTGATTTATGAAGAGAACGGGAAAGTTGTGCTGGTGTTCGCACCGCGCAGCTCGGTTGCTTCTTTGCAGGAGGAAACACGGAAAACGCTTTGCTTTTTAGCAGACACATTCGGATTCTCGACAGAAATCGGCGAGGAGTATCCGGGCTGGGCGTATAATCCGGATTCACCACTGCGTCGGCTGTTCTGCGAAGTATGGAAAGAGCAGACCGGCGAGGAACTCTGCTGTGAAGCAATTCACGCAGGTCTTGAATGCGGACTGTTTACCGAAAAACTGCCGGGACTCGATGCAATCGCCGTCGGCGTGGACGAAAGCGGTGCACATACCCCGCAGGAGTCACTCGACATGACAACGGTTCGTCCGATTTATGATCTTGTATGCGGCGTACTCAAAAAAATGAAATAAGAATTGATGCAAATAAAAAGGCGTTCCGTTTCGGAACGCCTTTTTATTTGTTCATTTTTTGATTCGCGGATCAGTATTTATCCGAATCAGTCCTACAATGATGACCGCGGCAAACAGTACCGCACCACTAACCCAAAGCCACACAAGGTCGAGCAAAATGCCCGCTGTCAGCACACAAAATGCGGCGGTGATCTGAAGCATTAAAACGCCAACCGAACGGCAAAGACGGTGCTTATCGTATTTTGCCTTTTCCGTTTCGGACAGCGTATTGTAACCGGCGATCAAATTGGCACCTCGCCCGCTTAATAAATAAAACGACAGCACAAGCATAAGAAGAATGGTTGCACCGAAAATGATCCCGACAAGGAAATGCGTAGGTTCCATCGCAAAACAGCTCCTTTTATGTTTCGTCCGTTTTGATTGTCACACAGACAACCTGCGGACGATTGAAGACACGAAACGGAAATTTACTGTTGCCAAGGCCGCGGCTGATCACGACTGTCGCATTGCCCGCCTGATAGACCCCGGCGGTATAGCGCGGAAAAATGCCCTGATCGGGGGCAAACAGCCCGCCTACAAACGGCAGCCGTATCTGTCCGCCGTGCGCATGACCGCAAAAGACAAGCGACGCGCCCGACTGTGCATACATCTTTGCAAGATGCGGACGATGAGAAAGTAAAATTCGAAATGGTGCGTGCGCCATGTCGACAACGGACCGCATAATCTGTGCATGAATCTCCGTACCCTGCCCATCACCAAACCGATCGGGCGAAACGCGCACATCCATGACGCCGCAAATGGCTATTTGCTCGCCGTTTTTTTCGATCACCTCACTGCTGTCATTTAAGACCGTGACGCCGCGTTTTAAAAGAAGCGGTAAGAGTGTCGGATAAAGCCCCGATTCTGCTTCGTGGTTTCCGGGGCAATAATAGACCGGTGCAATTGCACAGAGCGCTTTTATGAGTGTGAGTGCCGGCGAAAACGTTGCGGCAGTCGTGCGCCGTTTGTCGATGAGATCCCCCGTGATGACAATGCGATCAGGATTACATGAAGAAACCGCGTCAATCAATTGCTTTTGATCAATGCCAAACGATTTGTTGTGCAAATCGGAAAGATGCACAATCCGTTCGCCTGAAAATGCGTCAGGCAGTGTTGCAAATGAAAGAGATGTTTTGTAAACGGTCAGATGATTGTCCTGCCACCATAAAAACAGCACAGCCAGTAAAATCAAAACGGCTGCAATCAAAAAAATCCATCCCATAGGAACCCTCCTTGCAGGATTTAAACGGGAATATACCGTCCGATAAACGCATAAATGTCGCGAAGCACCTCATCGCGGCAAAAATCGTTTAAAATTTCATGACGTGCACCTTCATAAAGCTTATAAGACACAGTCTGCAAGCCCGCTTCTTTAAGCCATTCATATACCTGTAAAACGCCTTTACCGTATTTGCCCAGCGGGTCATCCGCACCGCTTATAAGCAAAACCGGCAGATCGCTCGGTACACTCTGCGCCCAAGCTTTGGTTGAACAGCTTCGAAGCAGACGGTAAAGATCGCGATACGCAGTAACGGTAAATGTAAACGTGCAAAGCGGATCGTTATCATATTTTTTTGTAAGTGTGTGATCGGCAGAAATCCAGGCATTCGGCGACGGATCATCTGGGAATCGCTTGTTAAAGTCTGAAAAGCTCTGATTTTTCAAAAAATTGCTCTTGTATTTCGGCCCATGAATGGCGCCGATTACGTTTGCCGCAAGAATGCCGAATGGTACCAGCGGATTTTTCCCACTTGTGCCCATCAGGATGGCACCGTCATAGTCTGCTCCGAAGCGGGAGATTACACTCCGCACAATAAACGAGCCCATGCTGTGTCCAAGCAGGAAATACGGTTTATCAGGAAACCGCTTTTTGATAATCTGCGTAAGCCGGTGTACATCCTCGGGAAGAATACGCGCACCGTCCGTTTCATGAAACCAACCGAGTGACCCGTCCGCACGCGCACGTTTTCCGTGACCCAAATGATCGTGACCGCAGACCGCAACACCATGTGCACAGAAAAATTCAGCAAGCGGCCGATACCGCTCAAAATACTCACACATGCCGTGAGAAATCTGCAAAACAGCCGATACCTCGCATTCACTCGGCAAATATAAATAGCTTGCCACCCGCGTTTTGTGGTCGGCAGATAAAAAAGAATCCGTTTCACGGATGATATTCATAGAAAAATGCCTCCGGAACTGTTAGAATCAATAGCTTGCCTTGATACGGTCTTTTGCCTGCACCACAAGCTGACGGTCGTTATCATAGCTTAAAATACTAGCCGCATGATTGATCTCGACCCATTTGATCTGGGCGATTTCTTCTTCCTGCGGTGTGTAATCATAGGTGACCGCCTTAGCGAGAAAATAAATGACATCTTTTGTCGTTTCCTTTTTTGGCGAATATGTGATTACACGGCGAAACGACGTGTCAAGCATAACTTCGATACCGGTTTCTTCCATAATTTCGCGGACAGCCGTCTGTTCTTCCGTTTCGCCTTCTTCCACATGGCCTTTCGGAAACGACCAGTGACCGCCGTTTTGATTTTTAATGAGCAGCAATTCAATGTTGCCGTGAAATTTGCGGTAAACGATTGCACCGCAGGATTTCTCGTGCTGCATAAACGAGACCCTCCTATATCTAAAAAAGTAATTGTTAATTTTTATTATATCATATGAACGGCAAAATGTGTTGAAAATCTTTTAAAACCTGTTTTTGCTTGCATTCAAAACTTATGCTCGCTATAATGGAAGAAACAGGACAAAGAGCACAGAAAGGACGGGATTTTTTCGATGAAAACAGCCATCATTCCCGAATTAAAGCAGATTACAACATATCTCACACCGCTTTGTTTGATCAACTATTCGTTAAGCGACAGTGTTTTAGACAATTTTCCACATGCAAATGAGATCTTTGTGGAAAACGGGCGCTTAAACGGTGCAAAGCCGATCCGCTATGTCGTACAGTCGATGCCGATGGAAGCATACCGCATTTGTGCAAGAAGTGACCGGATCGATATCATGGCTTCCTCAAAAAAAGGACTCATGTATGGTCTGTTTACCCTCTCTGAGCTCGACTTGGCAAACAACGGAGAACTCTGCGAATTTGACGTATACGACGAGCCGACACTTTTGCTGCGCGGACTGTCCGATGATATCTCCCGCGGACAGATTTCTTCATTTGACCACTTCTGTGCGATCATCCGGCGGCTTGCACGTTACAAATACAATACGTACATGCCTTACATGGAAGATGTGTTCAAATTTGAATCCGTTCCCGCATGGGGGCGCTATTCTGATCCGATGAGCGCAGCCGAATGGAAGGCGATTATCGCCTATGCACGCGAATGGATGATCGATGTGCGTCCGATTGTCAACCTGCTCGGCCATTTTGACAAGCTTGTTTACATCAAAGAGCTTCAGCCGCTCGCGCTGCGCAAAAAAGACGGCACGCTTATTTCCTGCATGGACCCGACGAACCCGCAGGTGCGTGACGTTATCCGCAAGATGCTAAAAGAAATCGTTGACTGCTTCGGTGTCGGTGTGATCCACTGCGGCGGCGACGAGCCGGTCGGACTCACCGAAGTATTCGGCGAAGAAGAGGGCGGCAAACTATTTATTGAACACTACCGGTTTATTCATGAGGAACTCTCAGCGCTTGGCTGTACGATGATGATGTATGCCGATTTCTTTGCACCGCCATGGGGCAACTATGCCGTTCCGGTGACACGTGCAAGAGAACTGCCCGACGATACCGAATTTGTATTCTGGGACTATGCGGCACGAGAAGCATATCCGTTTGTTGACGCGCTTCACAATCAGAACATCCGCATGGTACTCTCCCCAGGCACTTGGACATGGAAACGGTTCTCCTGCGATATTCGCCAATGTTTTGACAACACAAAAGGGCTGTTAAAAGCAGATAACGGCCGCAGTGACGGCATGATTATGTCCTCGTGGGCAGACGGCGGTGACACGTTGCGGGAACTGACCGTTCCGGGTGTTTTGATCGGTGCAAACTTCTGCTGGAACCCCGCTTCCAGTTATGATTACGAAACAATTTACAACGTTATTCATAAGAGTCTCTACGGCTTTGACGAACTGCAATCAGCACTGTTAGAGCCTATCTATCACCACGACCGAATCGTTCATCGTGTAGACGAGCACGAATTTAAACAAGAGATCTGGCGCAGTCCGTTTGAACCGGTCGGATTTAAAGACAAAGAAAATATCGACATTCTGTGCGCGGCAATGCGCAAAGCAGAGGCGGATTTTTATTCCCTCACGCCTGCGCGGAACAAGGATACATTTGATGCGCTGCTGTTCTCGCTTGCCGGTGCAAAATTCACTGCGGAAAAGATTTCTCTTCTGCCGTGGAAGCGTCCGCAGTCGATCGAAGAAGGCAGTGTATATGCAAAACGTGCACTGCTCCTCTGCGGTGAACTGCGCGCATTAAAAGAACTGCACCGCACTCTCTGGCATCGGACAAATCGTGCGTCCGAATGGGAGATGTGCGCCTGCCGGTACGACGATTTATGCGATCAACTTCAGATGTTTGCACGCAATGTAACTCTTCGCCGGTTTTATGAAAAAAATAATTGAACGCTTTCATTTTCATGCTTGCATACCGTAATCTGTTGTGTTATATTCCGCTTGTAATTTTAGGATTTTGAGGTGGGCATATGCTTTCTGTATTAAAAAATACTCCCGATTTTGTCATGATCGAACCGGAGGGCCTTGCATTTTCAAAGATCAAACCGCTTGTACCAAAAAACAGTGCGGTGTCGCTTGATGATATCACCGTTTCGGTTGAGGAAACAACGCACGGCTGTGCGGTTTTCTTGACCGCACAGGAAACACCTGTGTCGTTTGTGCGGCTGCGGTTCTGCGTGCCGTTTCCAATCGGAACGCGCTTTTTGGGCGATGCATGGGAAAGAAGCTACGGCGATCTTTCGTGGCAGGGAATGAACGCTTCCCGCATCATGCCGTGGTATTGTCTGGCGCACCATGAGGGACAGACTGCCGGATACGGTGTTTGCGTGCGTCCGAATGCGTTTGTAAGCGTACAGACGGACAGTCACGGTGTGACTTTCATTGCTGATGTGCGAAACGGAAGCCATGGCGTACTGCTTGGCGGCAGAACACTCAAGGTGTGCGAAATTGTAAGCGAAGTATATGCGGACTGTTCCGCATTCGAAGCGGCAAAACGGTTCTGCCGGATCATGTGCACTGACCCGATTCTGCCCAACGAACCGATCTACGGCGGCAACAACTGGTACTACGCATATGGCATGAGTTCTCATGAGGAAATCGTCAGCGATGCTGCATATATCAAAGAACTTTGCAAAAATGCAGAGGGGCCGCGTCCGTTCATGGTCGTTGACGACGGATGGCAAATTGCCCATCGGTTAAATGAATATAACGGCGGTCCATGGGATCAGGGCAACGAAAAATTCCCCGATATGAAAGCACTTGCGGACGATATCAAAGCACAGGGATGCCGTGCGGGCATCTGGCTGCGTCCGCTCAATACAACAGATGAATCGCTGCCCGAACATTGGCGGCTTATGCACCGACATGAGGTGTTAGATCCGTCTGTGCCTGAGGTGCTCGATTATATCAAAGAAACGTTTGCACGCATTGCCGGATGGGGCTTTACCTTAATTAAGCATGACTTTTCAACATTTGATCTATTCGGCCGCTGGGGAAAAGAGATGGACTACCGCGTGACCGAAAACGACTTCACCTTTGCGGACCGCACCAAAACGTCGGCAGAAATTGTCATCGATTTTTATAAAGCTGTCTTGGAGGGCGCAAACGGCGCATATATTTTAGGCTGCAACTGCATTGGTCACTTAGGTGCAGGGCTCATGCACGCGCAGCGTATCGGTGATGATGTGAGCGGTCTTTACTGGGAGCGTACGCGCCATATGGGTGTAAATACATTGGCATTCCGTCTGCCGCAGCACCGTGCATTTTTTGATGTGGATGCCGACTGTGCAGGCCTTACCGAAAAGATCGATTTTGCGAAAAACCGTCAGTGGCTGAGTCTCCTTGCAAAGAGCGGCACCCCGCTGTTTGTATCAGTCAAACCAGGTACACTCAACGAAGAAGAATATCGTGTGACTGCCGAGGCACTCTGCCAAAACAGCGTCCAGGCAGACACCTGTGAGCCGCTTGACTGGTTTGACACTGTAACGCCGGCGCACTGGCGCATAAACGAGGAAGACATTACATTTGACTGGTATACCGATGACGGCAAAGAAAACTTCGGTTATCATGTAGAATAAACCACTGAGTAAAGAGGGGGATTTTTATGATTTCGTTTTTGGAAGAAGCGGCGAACGTTGTGCCGTCGAAACGTCAGCTTGACTGGTTTGACATGGAACTGTATGCGTTCATCCATTTCGGCGTCAACACATTTACCGACCGGGAATGGGGTGTAGGCGGCGAGGACGAATCGCTGTTTGATCCGCAGAAACTCGATTGTGATCAGTGGGTAGAAGCAGTGAAACGTGCCGGCTGTAAAGGCATGGTGCTCACCGCAAAGCATCACGACGGATTTTGTCTGTGGCCATCTAAATATACGGAGCATAGCGTCAAAAACAGTCCGCACCCACGAGATGTCGTGCGCGAAGCTGCTGAGGCATGTCGCCGCGACGGAATCAAATTCGGATTTTATTTGTCACCGTGGGATCGATCGGAGCCAAGCTACGGCACACCGGCGTATAACGACTATTTCTGCAATCAACTCACCGAGCTCTTAACGGAATACGGCGATATTTTCTATGTTTGGTTTGACAATGCGTGCGGCGAGGGCGAAAACGGTAAAAAGCAGCAATATGACTTTGCCCGCTATTTTGCACTCATCCGCAAATATCAGCCGAACGCCGTAATATTTAACGACTTTGGGCCCGACGTACGCTGGTGTGGCAACGAGGCCGGCATTGCGCGTGCAAGTGAATGGGCGGTTGTGCCGCATGAGCTTTGTCATTATGCTGAAGTACAAACTGGAAAAGGTCCGCTTGCCGATGAAGCAGATCTCTCATATTTATATAACACCACCCAGTCAATTGGTACAATGAACAACATTCTGTACAGCAAAGGACTTTCTTTTGTTCCATCAGAGATTGATATGTCAATTCGTCCGGGATGGTTTTGGCACAAAGAGGAAGAGCCACATTCGCTCGAGCGGCTGTTCCACACATATCTGACCTCAGTCGGTGCAAACGCATGCTTCCACTTGAACGTGCCGCCAAACCGCGATGGTTTAATCGATGAACGAGACGTTGCCCGCCTGCAGGAATTTGGCGAACTGATCGCACGCGAATTCGGTAAGCCAATTCCCTGCTCAGTCAAAAAAGTGGAGAATACGCCGCGCACCCAGCCAATTTTTGAAATCAAATTCGATACGCCGCAAACAGGGCTTCGTTATGTAGTAATTGAGGAAGATCTTCAATTCGGACAACGGATCGAGTCATTTTTGCTTACGGCGGATTCGATTGATTCGGCATATCCGTTATACGAAGGAACCTGCATCGGCCACAAGAAAATTTGTGTACTTGCCGATCCGTTTTCGAAGCAGAACCCACTTATCGGGGACGGAACAAAACCGATTTCGTCGCTTCGTCTGCGAATCACATCCTCTCGTTCAGATGTACACCTGCGTCGCGTGACTGTATACTAAGAAATAATATCTAAAAATAATCAAACGGGATTGTCTGTTAATGCAGGCAATCCCGTTCTTTTATAATAAGCCCTTGACTATTTTGATGAAAATTCTGCCCGTCCTTTACTATAAAAGAAATTGACAGTGAGTAGTTTCCTTTCACCGCTCCTATCGAATCCATTTGCAAAAAACAAAAGCAATCCACTTTCGTGAATTGCTTTTTGGCTCTGATAGATGGATTCGCTTTTGCTGCGGCAAAAGCCGGTCGCAGGGAAAACAGTCCACTGGACTGTTTTCTTACACTGCTCCTATCGAATCCACTTGCAAAAAAATAAAAGCAACCCGCTTTCGCGAATTGCTTTTTGGCTCTGATAGATGGATTCGCTTTTGCTGCGGCAAAAGCCGGTCGCGGGGAAAACAGTCCACTGGACTGTTTTCTTACACCGCTCCTATCGAATCCATTTGCCAAAAATAAAAGCAACCCGCTTCCGCGAATTGCTTTTTGGCTGGGGTAGATGGATTCGAACCACCGGAATGGCAGATTCAGAATCTGCTGCCTTACCGCTTGGCGATACCCCAATCTATTCTTTTGTTTTGCAACGAATATTATTATACCACAGATTTTTAAAAAAGCAAGAGGGAATTTCATCTTTTTTAAAAATTTTTTCTTTCCTTTTCTCCGCACAATTTGACAAACTGTTTTTGTTGTGATATTGTTAATGCGTACAAATCACAGAGTAGAGTATTGCGCGTCAAGTGCTGTCTGAACGGGGAGTTGTCAGACGGACGAAAAGCCAATGGCTTGCGGTGCAGTGCTCGCATCCCACTGTTGCATAACAAAAATGGAAGGTTTCCTTCTCTTTCTGTGTGACACAATGGTGGTTCGTTTTTTGGCTTCGCACATAAAGAGGAGGATTTTTTATGCGAAAAAACAAAGACACATCCATCTACACACTGCCCCTTTCCAAAGGTTACTGGAAAGCGGCTGCCGGCGAATTTCGTTGTTTGCGCTCTTTGATGATTGCAGCGATCTTCACTGCTCTATCTGCCGCACTTGGTATGCTGCGTGTTCCGGTCGGTGAAAACCTGTATATCTTTTTAACGTTTTTTGTTAAAATGACAGGTGCTGCAATCTATGGACCGTTGGTAGGTCTTGCTGCCGGATTTGCAAGCGATATTGTTGGCTATTTGATGTATCCACAAGGTGCATATTTCTTTGGCTATACCATTTCCACGATGGCAGGAATGTTCATTTACGGCTTATTTTTATACCGCACAAAAATCAGCGCGGTACGTATTTTTGCCGCAAAACTGACTGTTAATGTGCTGGTCAATATCGTTTTAGGTTCATTGTGGAGTGCCATTCTTTTTTCGAAAGGCTATATTTATTATCTACTAAAGAGCATCGTCAAAAATATTGCACTCTGGCCGTTAGAATCTCTTTTATTTGTATTGTTTATCGGATTTTGTATGCCATTTCTGGTGCGCCGCGGCTATCTTTATGGAAATCCGGACGGAAAGCTTTTCTCCGGACGATATCCGTTCCGACCGGATTCCGCCGCTTTTCACATCAAATGGACAGCAAAGATCCTCTCCGCAGCAGCCGCTGTATTCTTTATTTGGATGGCAGCGATCCGTATGGTTCAGGCACCATCTGTGATCATGGGATTTCGCGCAAGCATCATCTGGCTGCTGGCGGCAATCGCTTCCCCATTTATCGGCAATCTTTTATATGGATTCGGCGTAATGGCAGAGGATGTCCACACCATTCGTAAATCACTTGAAACGGCAAACGACTCCAAAAACACGGATGCTTGATTGCGTCATTCTCACGTGCTATAATGAACGAAACGGTTCACAAAGGAGATGGCTCAAATGCGCAAAAACGGCATCGTTTTAGAGGGCGGTGGGATGCGCGGCGGCTATACAGCCGGTGTGCTCGACGCATTTATTGAACACGGAATTACGTTTGACTATTGTATCGGCGTATCGGCCGGCGCATGTAATGCTCTTTCATTTATCAGCAAACAAAAGGGTCGTTATATTCATGCAAATACTGATTACATCCGTGACCCACGATATATGGGACTGCGCTGTTTTTTTAAAACAGGATATTTCCTCGGAAATCGATTTATCTTTGATGATTTGACCGATACCCTTGTTCCGCTCGACTTCCAGGCGTTTCAAAATGGAATCAAATCTTGTCCGTTTGTCTGTGTGACCACTGACTGTGAAACCGGACTTGCCCGCTATGACGAAATCACCGATCTACAGGCACAGCGTGCGCTTATCGAAGCTTCAAGTTCATTGCCGTTTATTTCCCCTACCATTTCTTATCAAGAACATTTTTTGATGGATGGCGGCATTGCTGATTCCATTCCGCTTAAAAGAGCACAGGAAGACGGCTGCACAAAATGTGTTGTGATTTTGACACAAGATGCTTCTTACCGCAAAAAGAAAAACAAATTGATGCTGCCTATCCGGTTAAAATATAATAAACGATTTCCGAACATGGTCAAAGCGCTTAAAAAACGATATCTTTGTTACAATGAAACACTTGACTATGTTGAAGCTGAAAAGCAGGCTGGACGTGCATTTGTCATTCAGCCGGGTGCACCGGTGACCGTCGGCCGTATGGAGAGAAACCGTGACAATATTATGGCGCTGTATCAATCGGGATATCTTGACGGACTTTCCAATATGGCAAAGATCAAAGCTTTTTTATCAGCAGAATAAGTGTCATTCAGGTATCGTTAATCAAAAATCAACTGACAGTTTCATAAAAATCAACCAACAAGAGAGCGATCCCACCATGGGTCGCTTTTCTTTTTGCCTTTGATTGTCTATAATAAAGTCGCAAATTGAAAACAGAAAGGAACAAACAATATGCGTCATTCCATCGGGCAAAAAATTAACGAACTACGCAAACGATATCAGATGACACAGGACGAATTGGCACAGCAGATGGGTGTTTCATCTCAGGCCGTCAGCAAATGGGAAACCGACACAAGCATCCCCGATCTGCCCACGCTGATTGCACTGGCAGACTTTTTCCACATTTCACTGGATGAGTTCGTGCGTGAGAAAACCGAAACAGTATCATTTTTGCCAAGTGAACAGCGTAAACCCATTGAACAGATGATTCTGCGTATTCAGGTACTCTCTGGTGAAGGCGATCGAGTAAAAATCAATCTGCCGCTTGGCCTTGTGCGAATTGCATCCAAATTAAATTTCGAAAATTTCAAGTTTAACGGAAGTGAGTCGTTGAAAAACCTCGATTTTGACGCCATCATTTCTCTGATTGAGAGCGGCGTTGTCGGAAAACTTGTTGAGGTCGAAAGCAGTGACGGCGACACCGTCGAAATCTTTGTGGAATCATGAGAATCAAAATTAAAACCAAAGATGTCTCGCTACCGTTTCTTTTTCTTCCGAACTGTTTGATCGGAAGCCGGCTGTCCTTGCGAATCCTTGTCAGAATCTTTCCGAATGTGCTCCCTGCCTCTCAAAAAGAGCAACAAGAAATCCTGCATATGTACAAGCAGTTGCGCAAGTCTTTTCGTGGAATGACATTGATCGAAGTACACACCGCACAGGGCGAAACGATCAAAGTCACCTTTTAATCAAAACCACTAGTAAACTAGTGGTTTGCTCAGACCCCAGAGGGGTCAGTACTTGCTGACCCCTAAAGGGGTACTGAAAAATATCATCGCATCGCTCGCCCCGCAACTGGTAAACCAGTCATAC
>CALXAM010000016.1 GCA_944386285.1 uncultured Clostridia bacterium
ACCCATCCCCAATAGGATGCGCGAAGCGACTGCCGCACCGCAGGTGCTAGAGGTCGAGGGGGTTGAAGGCGCTGCGGCGCTTGTGTACAGGCTTTTGCAGGGAGATGCGCCGCTGCATGCAGACATAGCGCGTCATGTCGTAAATGTGATCTTCCTGCGTCGTGTCCACATCCTCAATGTTGTGCGCGTCGTATACGAGCGCGGGCAGCGTGCGGATGAAGTGGGGGCAGGTGCGGAATATGTACAGCATCGGACGCCCCTTCTCATCAAACTTGAGCCGGTAATGCAGCTGCATCTTTCCCGCAATGCGGGCGTTGTCGCCCTTTGCCCAGTAAACACCCTCGCGTCCCATCAGATCCGCCACCGATTCGCCGCGCGACTTGTCAAAGATCGACGGGTCGGCAACGCCGGTGATCGTCTTTCCGGTTAAAATCGGATCGTTTTCCTCCTTTTCGCGGATCATGCGTGCAATCGTCTGCGGATCCGCCTTGATGCCGGTGTTCGGTATTTCTGTGCAGCCGTATAACTCGGCAATCAGATACATCCGCCCCGCTTCGTCAACCGCAAACCACCCCACGGAAAACGGCCTTGAAAAGCCAAAGTCAAAGCCGCGCACCACCGTCCAGTGGTCGGGGACGTCGAACGGCTCGATCACATGGGTGAACAGACGGTCGCGGTAATGCGCCGGATCGTCGCGCCACTCGCAAAAGACCTGCCCGGCAAAACTGTCCCAGTCGCCGTATAACAGCGCGTCACGCTCCGCTTGCGGGAGCATCGACAAAGACGCTAAGTACTCGGGCGCGTTTTTTAAAAGAATCTGATTGTCGAATACGGTGGACGGTACAAACAGCCTGCTGCGCCGGATCTGAATGGTTTTTCCGTCGGGCGTGTGTACCGTCTGATTCGTTTCGATCGGCGTCATCGGCGGCGCAGGCAGAATAAACCGCTCCTTTACCCACGCGTGCCCAATTCCGCCCGGATTGCACGTCGCACGGATGTAGCACCGCGTGTCCGCACAGTTCGGACGGTTGCGCGAAAACAGATAGCTGTACTCCTCAAACGTGAAGTGCGTCAGCTCGTCAAAGCCGATAAAGTCAAATCGCTTGCCCTGATAGTTCTGGCGGTCCGTCGTGTGCTGCATCGAGCCGAAGATGATTTTCGCACCGCTCGGAAACGTCCAGGTGTGTTCTGTGGTGTGGTATTTCGCCCGGCGGAACGCCTGCTTGTAGATCTCCTGCGAACGGTCGATAAGCTCGGACAGCTGCGGATACGTTTTGCGCAGAATGAGCCCCTTGTACTGCGGAATGTGTACCTGCCTTAACGCCTCGGCGATCAGCGCGTCGGATTTTCCGCCGCCCGCCGCACCGCCGTACAGCACTTCGTACTCGGGACGGCTTAAAAAGACGGCTTGCTTCGGCTGCGGCGTCCAGATCTTACGCATCCGCCTCACCGCCTGTCTGACTGCCGGTGTTCGGTTTCATACCGGCTTTTTTCGTGATACCCGCACCTTTCTTGGTACCCGCACCTTTCTTAGTACCCGCACCCTTCGCGGTACCGGCTTTCGTTTCGGTGTCTGTTTTTTTCCTAAGATTCGTTTCGATATCCGCTCCTTTCGTGCGCGCCGCCTGCGTTTTCGTGTCTTTTACGGTACCGGCTTCCGATTTGATACCGGCTTTCTTTGTTTGCTTTCTTTGCTGTGCGCTGTCCGGCGCTTCTTCGCCGTCCGTAAAAGACGTCACCTGCGGCAGAATGACCACACCGCATTCCTCGTCATGCGATGACGGCGCCGCACTCAGAATCGAAAACAGCATCCGAAGCGCGTCGAACTTGTCATAAAGAACAGGGGCGCCGTTTTTGTCGATTGACTTGATGATCCGCTGCTGTTCGTTTGTGAGCAGATGAAACGGACGGGGACGCAGCGTGTCTTTTCCGTCCTCTGTGACGGTGTCGAAGAAATCGCACAGATTCGCGCGTGAGATGGACGTCAGATGCCGGATCAGCTCGTCGATGTCGGCACTGGCGTCAGCCTGCCGCCTTATGATTTCGTTTCGTGCCCAGTCGCATTCGGCTAAAATGCGCCTGCCGATCGCAAGCGCTTTCGACGGTTCATATCCTGCCGCCTGTGCCGCGCCCGCGATTCCCATAAACCCGCGTGCCTCGTATTCCTCTACGAATTTTTGCACGCGCTTTGTGACTTTCACCGTCAAAAACCTCCTTCCATATAAAAAGCTTACCGCAATCGTTTGAAAAAAGAACACCTGTTTCGCCTGAATACGCAAAAAAATACCCCTGTCAAAAAAACAGGGGTGCGTGTGTTTCAAAAAGCGCCTGATTCGGCATCGGCTGACGGCTGTGCGCCGCAAAAGACACGCGGTCAGCCGGCACGATGATCGCAGTGGTGATTACCCGTCAATGGAAACGACGGGAACCTGATGCTTTTTTGCATAGTCAATCGTGTTTTTCGTTCCGCTTTGTCTGCCGTTAAAGACAGCGATCACGCGGGCGGCGTGATTGACCATCCATTCGTTGCGGTACTGAAAGCAGGCGCTGTGATAGGAGGCGCAGAGATACTTAATGAGATCGGCGGCGTTTAGTACCTCGTGGTATTGTCTTTGCCAGTCCGCGTCCCAGCGTGTTTCAAAGCCGTGATAGGGGCAGGCGCAGATCAGCTTGACCGGATAGCCGTCCTGCCACAGCTTTCATACGATCTGCGCCGCCCAAATATCCGTGCCTCGTGCCATGCCGGTGATAAATACGAAAAGCCCGTCCGCAATGGCTTCATGGATGGCGGTTTCCAGTTCCGTTTTGATCGATTGGCGGTCGCGTGTGAGCTTTTCCGGACGATGGCCGGTAAAGCATACGCGGTGCGCGCGTTTTTCTGCTTCTGTCATTGGTGCATCTCCCTTTCTTTTTTATCATACCCGAATACATCATAACACATATGTATTTTCGCTACAATACGTATGTATTTTAACGCTCAGCTTGTGGGTAGAATAGTTATGAGAAAGGTGGTGACGCAATGAATACGCATGCTCGCCTGAAGCAATTATTACGGGAGCGCGGATGGACGGAGTACAAGCTTTCAAAGGAGTGCGGTCTGGCACAGTCCACGATCGGGAATATTTTCAGGAGAAATACAGAGCCCTCGGTTGCGACACTGGAAACGATCTGTAAGGGATTCGGCATTACGATGTCGCAGTTTTTTGCGGATGCGGACATGGTGGAGCTGAATGGTGAATTAAAAGAGCTGTTTGACTGCTTTGTTTGCCTGACGCCAAAGCAAAAATCCGCAGTGATCGAACTGTGCAAAGCGATGAATCATGACGGGGAATCACACGGTGCTGCGCGCTGATGTGTTCGCTGTCCCTGCAAAAGGCAGCGTTTGTTTGGATATAGGTTTAATATTCAGAAAACATTAACCATGTTGTCTCTGATGTTTATCCTTGTAATATTCTTGCTGTAAATAGAAAAGATGTTGCAATATGATTAAAAACACATTAAAATAAAAATATCATGATAGTTGGAGGAAGACATGGGATATAAAACGACAGATGACTTAATGAAGCATCTCAATGATAATGGCGTTGCTATCTCCGGAAATACAGAAAAACAACAGCTTATCAATACAGGATATTTTCATGGATATAAGGGGTATCGCTTTTTCAACACCGCGGGAAATCGATTGCCATTTATTTCTTATCAGGAAGTATATGCAACGATTCAATATGACTCTGCGCTCAAGTCATTGCTTTATAGTAAAATGATGTTTATTGAAACGGCGGTCAAGAATATTTCCTTGGAAAGCATTCTTGTAAACGCCAATTCAGAAAGTATTCAAATGATGTATGATAAAGTTGTGGAAGGATACCGGAATGCGCCGGCGTCTTTTTCCTCTGAGAAAAAGAAAAAGCGTCAGCAGAATAAACTGAACCTGCAAAATATGATTCAAGCATACCTTGCGAATGCATATAAAAAAAACAATCCCAAAATCACACATTTTTATAATAATGCAGGATATTCGGAGGTGCCGATATGGGCGTTGTTTGAAATTATGACGATGGGTGATTTTGGTTATCTGTTGTCATGTTTAACCTATTGTGTACGGGATGATATTTCAAAGAGAATCGGATTGAATTTAGCCAGTGATACAGATCGACAATTGGTGTATAAGTATATTTATACGTTAAAAGATTTAAGGAATGCAATTGCGCATAATGCTGTAATATTTGACACCCGATTTCGGAATATTGATCCGACGCCTGCAATGAAGCAATGTTTAAAAATGGAAATCGGTCTTCCATATGTCAACTTCAAGACAATAGGAGACTATGTTATTTTAATCTGTTACTACTTAAAGATGCTGAAAGTACCACAGCAGGAAATAAGATCATTTGTTGATTCGTTTGAGCGGATTACCGATGAATATAAAAAATCAGTAAATTCTTCGGTATCTTCTATCGTGATACATCCAGATCTTTCTTCCCGGATGGCGACATTGAAAATTTACATTTAAGACTTGCATCTTTCGCCTCAAAGTGGTATAGTATAGTTATCAATTGGGGTATGCGTTTGCGGACGCATACTTAAAGAGAGCCGGTTTTTATTCGGCTCTCTTTTTTATATTCTTTGCAGGGTTTCGCGAAAACGATACAAAAAGCCGCCTCACTGTACCATACAGTGAGGCGGTCATGATGATAAAACATCGGGAAGTATCTGCTTTTGTGCGAATGCGGTGCAGGATCTTTGCAGTTTACCTGTGCGCAGCACACAACGAAAAATAGTTTGCCATGACGTCTGCGGTGCTTCTTTGATCTTACATTTTTGCGTATTGTGCCGGCAGCCGGTACGAAAAAAGAGAGCCGGTTTTTGATCGGCTCTCTTTTTTGTTCTTTGCACGGTTTCGCGAAAACGATACAAAAAGCCGCCTCACTGTACCATACAATGAGGCGGCCATGATGATAAAACATCGGGAAGCATCTGCTTTTGTAAGAATGCGGCGCAGGGTCTTTGGCGTTTGCCTATGCGCGACACAGCGAAACCATTTTGTGCTTTTTGATTTTAACCGCTTGTGTTTCGTCAAAAGCAAAGATCGTACCGGGTGCCATGGGACAGCAGGACGCCGTCTGTTAGCCGGATGCAGAGGATGCAGGTGTTCGGATCATCAAAATTGTTGTGTCCGTTGTCGATCCAGGACGCGAACGCGCGGCGCAGCTTGTCTGCGATCTCTTTGTTTTCCTCTTTTAAAAACCAGCCCAAATTGACGCCGGTTCCGTGCGCGGTAAACCAGTCACCGCAAATGGCGGCGTTTGGGTCTTTTTCAAGCTCTTTCATTTTGTTTGACGTCGCGTATGTAATGACGTAGAAACAGCCGTCCTCATAGTACGCGTTGACGGTGCGCACGCTCGGCCGTCCGTTGTCGATGGTCGCGAGTCCGATCAAGGTGTCATGACCGAACCGTTCGTTCAGAATGGCCTGTGCTTCGCTTGGGATGTTTTTGTCCATGTTGTTTTTCCCCTCTCTGTGGATATTTATTCGTCTGTCACAACAATCAAAACATGAAGCATTTCCGCTGTCTGATCGTTAGAAAACGTCACAAATGTAATTCCCTCTTTCGAAGGTTCGACGATGATCGGCGTTGAGGTGTACCAGGTGTCTTGTCCAAAGGAAACGGTAGCGGAATCGCCGGAGTAGGAGACGGAAACGTCGCCGCCGCCCTCCCAGTAAGCGGTCAGCGTAAACTGACGGCCGGTTTCGTCCTTATCTACCAGGATGACACTTTCACTGGCGTTAAAATATTCTGAAGCGTATCCGACGTTGTCAAGCGCTAACAAACGGCAGATCTCGTCAAAGTACTCGCTTTTTCCTTTGAGGGAATCGATGGTGTCGCTTTGCTGATTGAGCGAATTTTGGAGCGCACCGATCTTTTCCTCCTGCTCCGCATGCTTTCTTGACAGAAAGTCGTTGGTTTCCTTGAGGTCTTTCTGCGAAATTCCCTGCATGACGAACTGAAATCCGTTTAATCCGACGGACAGAACGAGCAAAGCCGCAAGAATGATAGAAAACAGCTTTGTGTTTGTAAGAGCACAGGATTTGCCGCAAACGGTACAGCGCTTGGAGACGGGGTCAATGGGCGCGCCGCATCGTTTGCATTGTTTTTTATGTGTTTGTCTGCCGCCCGGATTCTGCGCGCCGGTCGGTACGCTGCCGTTTCCATCTTGCGGAATCGCGTTCGGCGCCGCACCGTCCGTGTGATAGGGAGCAGCATTGTTCGGCGCACCGGCTGACTGCGGCGGCATAGGCGACGTTTGACTGCCCGCAGGAGAAGCGGCATTGTTCGGCATACCGCCGCCCGGATTCTGCGCACCGGTCGGTACACTGCCGTTTCCATCTTGCGGGGTCGCGTTCGGTGCCGCACCGTCCGTGCGATAGGGAGCGGCATTGTTCGGCGCACCGGCTGACTGCGGCTGGATAGGCGGCGTTTGACTGCCCGTAGGAGAAGCGGCATGGTTCGGCATACCGCCGCTTTGATTCTGCGCGCCGGTCGGTACGCTGCCGCTTCCATCTTGCGGAATCGCGTTCGGCGCTGTGCCGTCCGTGCGATAGGGGGCAGCATTGTTCGGCGCAGCGGGCGCTTCAATCGGAGAATTCTGGCGCTTAGGAGAACCCGGCAGGGATTCGGATGGGAATTCGGCAAGCTTTGCGCCGCAGCGCGGACAAAACATGGCGGTTCTTTGCAGTGGATGGCCGCAGTTTGGACAATTCATCGTGACTGCTCCTTTCTGACGGCAGTTTCGCAGCAGGGGCAAACCGCCGTTTTATTTCATCCGGGCGAAACACAATCCCGGCGATTTAACGTAAAGAAGGAAGAAGATTCCTTTTGTCTAATATTATCATAAAGCATCAAAAAAGTAAATAAAAAAATGAACAAAAAGTAAAATAAGATCGATCCGAAAGCGGACGTGGTGGATGAGCGGTTTACAGCCGTCTGATGGGGAAAAAACGCGCCCGGAGCGAAATTCCGCCGCCCTTTTATAAAGCGAATCCGGAGAAAATGAAAAAAGATTGGACTCTTTTGCTCAAAAAGATTATACTGAGTCGTGATAAGCCATGTGAAAGGAGAGCAGTCATATGCAAAAAAAACAAGCGCAGGCGCCCGCACCTTGCCGTTTTGGAGCGGAAGCGTTTCTGGCGCAAAAAGGGACAACCGTCCGCTGGCTGGGCGGCGCCGGCGCGCTGATCAACTGTCAGGGGTATATCCTATTGATTGATCCGGTATTAAAAGGGTTTGATCTGCCTGTATTCGCACAGCCGCCGATTGCGGCCGAATCGATTCCCCATGCAGATGCCGTGCTGCTGACACACAGTGACGGCGATCACTTCAGTGCGGAAACCTGCCGCGATCTGCGCGCGGTCTGCGATGCGGTTCATGCGCCCCGCTATGTGGCCGGACTGGCAGAAGAAATCGGAATGCGGTCCATAGGGCACGCAATCGGCGACCGCTTTTGTGTGGGTCCGGTTGACGTGACAGTGACGCCGGTCGATCACACATGGCAAAATGATGTGCCTGGTGCGGCTGACCGCGTCTTTCAAAAAGAAGATTGCTGCGGCTTTTGGCTGGATACGCCCGACGGTACGATCTGGGCGATCGGTGATTCCCGGCTGATGGAGGAGCACCTGCACATGCCGGTTCCGGATTTGATGCTGTTTGATTTTTCCGATGACAGCTGGCATATCGGGCTTGAAAATGCGGTAAAACTGGCGGATACTTATCCGGATACGCCGCTGCTGCTGTGGCATTGGGGATGTATCGACGCGCCCAAGATGGCGCCGTTTAACGCAAACCCCGACGACTTAAAGGCGCGGATCCGAAATCCGCAGCGCGCGCTGGTTTTATCGCCGGGACAGCCGCTTACGCTGACCCGTTTAAACGCATAGGGAACGTACGGCGGTTTTCCTTGAGAACATTCCGGCGTACCTTATCCGTCGGCAGGACGGCTGCCAAACGCATTGTCCTTTGAACAACACATAAAAATTTGTAAGAAATGTTTCTTTACTTCATAGCGTTTGGAGGTCAATTTAGAATCATCACAGCGGAAGATCGATTTTTTCCCCGCCGTATGCGATGATGAACGCACGCAAAACATGAGATCGATACAAGTACACAAACCAGAAAGGAGAACCCAAAATGCACAAGACGTATGGGAAATTTACCGTCAGCGACGAAAAGGAAATGCTTCAGCTTGACCGTGTGCGCGAGATGATGCGGTCGGCGTACTGGACCGATGAAAAAGATATTGAGATTTTAGAAAAAGCCATTGCCGCGGGGATGTGTTTCGGGGTCTACGACGACGGCAGACAGATTGCCTATTCCCGCATTGTTTCGGATTTTACGACCATGTACTGGATCGCGGATGTCATTGTGGATGAGGCGTACCGCGGCGAAGGCGTCGGAACGATCCTGATGGAGGCGATTGTAGGACATGAACGGCTTCAAGGGTTAAGCGCCATGCTTGTGACACGGGATGCACACGGATTTTATGAGCGGTTCGACTTTGAAAGGGTCGAACATAAATTTATGAGCAGAAAAGGAAAATAGGACATAAAAAAGCGGCTGTCTTTAAAAAGGCAGCCGTTTTTTGCGCGTGATCAAGCGCCTGTCCTGCGGCAGTAAACGGCATGGACAAAGCGCAGATGACAATGCTTTGGCTGCAATAAAAACGGCCCCATTTCGGCGATCCGATCTCATATGCAAAACAAAAACAGGTTCCTGCATGATATGGAAATCAGTCAAATTCTTTCTGTAAATAAACTTTACAAATTTACTTGCCTCCTGCCGGAATTTATGATAAGATGAATGTATGAAGCCCTGTGGGCAAGGAAACGATTTCATAGGAAGGAGAAGACCATGTATTATTTAGGGATTGATTCAGGCGGGACAAAAGCTGCGTTTCTTCTTGGCGATGAGCACGGCCGTATCTATGCGCGTCATCGTGCCGACGGATGCAGAGTGCTGGATACCGGAAAGGCAGGCGTCAAACAGATGGTTTCTGAGGGCGTTGCGGAAATCTGCAAAAAAGCAGGGATTACGCCTGACGACATTGCCAGTCTGGGTCTTGGAATCAGCGGCTACGGTGAGGGCGAAGGCACCGAGCAGGAAACACTCGAGGCTTGTGAGGAAGTTCTTTCTCCGGGAAGAGCAGTCTGCCAGTGCGATACGTATATCGGCTGGGCAGGTTCATTGCTGTTTGAACCGGGCATCAATGTCATTTCCGGTACCGGCTCCATCGTCTACGGTGTAAACAAAGACGGAATATCAGCCCGCTGCGGCGGCTGGGGCGCTTGGAACGCCGGATGTGACGAGGGGTCCTGCACCTGGCACGGACAACGGGTGATTCAGGAATGGACCAGACAGGCGGATGGCAGACGGCCGCGGACAAAGCTTTACGAGATGTTCAGAAACCATTTTCAAATTGAGGGGGAAGACGAATACTTTGTTATGCGGTTAAACCAGGAAGTCATTCGGGGACGCGGACTGCCGGAGCTGCAGCGCTTCTTGGCGGAAGTCTATGAAGCGGGTGATCCTGTCGCCGCACAGATTTATGATGAGGGCGCGGAAAATCTCTGGCAGTGCATTCAGACGGCTGCCGGCAAACTCGGACTAAACGGCACTTCGTATCCGGTGTCCTATTCCGGCGGATTGTTTAAATCGGGCGAATGTGCGCTCGCGCCGTTACGAAAGCGCATCGAAAGCGCCGGTGCACGGCTTGTTCCGCCTCGTTTTGAACCGGACGTCGGCGCGTTGATGATGGCGATTCGGTTTAAGCATCCGGATTTTGATCCAAAGACATTCAAGATAAAAGAGTAAAGGAGACGATTGATATGGTTACGATGCTCGATTGCATTCAAAGGGTTCCCTCCCTTCTTGACAAAATCATTGAAAACGCAAATGTGACATTTGATGACGTGTTCACGGTATACGATCCGAACGAAATCAATGAAATCTGTCTGATCGGTTCGGGTACTTCATATAACAGTGCGGCGACTGCGCGTTATCTGGCGGAATCTGCTTCCGGCGTCCGTGTCACGCCGATGCTGCCGAATGAATTTCTGTATAGCTATACGGTCAGAAATCCCAAAGCGTTATACGTATTGATCTCACAGACCGGTACGTCCACCGTTACGATGAAAGCGGTGCAATACGTCAATGAACAGGGCTTTATGTCGGCATGCGTCTCCGAAAAAGCGGATACGCCGATCGCAAAAGAAGCAAAAGCCTTCATCAACATGGGATGCGGATATGAGGAATACTCCATGCGTACCATCGGCTACAGCACCTCCGTTTTGACACTGATGCTGCTTGGCATGGAGCTTGGCAAACGAAACGGAAATTTAAGCCAGGCTGATTACGACAAATACATCGCGCAGGCAAAGGCTGCCTCCGCGAATATTCCTTCTGTCATTGAAAAGGCGCAGAAATGGATGGACACAAGCCGCAGAAAGATCATGAAATCCGCGTTTATCGCGTTCACCGGTACGGGCGCATTATACGGCGTCGCATCCGAGGCTGCGGTAAAAGTTTGGGAAGCGCCGCAGTATCCGAGCGCCGGCTATGAGCTGGACGAAGGAATGCACGGGCCGAACTACGGCTATAACTATAATCATGCGGTGATCATTCTCAATGACGGCGGCCGGGACAGCAAAAAAGCGCTCCAGCTCGCAAAATACATGAAGAACGAAAATCAAAACGGCTATGTGATCGGTGTGGATACGATTGACGAGAAAGATCTTGCGTTTAATCCCCAGGGCGGCGCGTTTGACTGTCTGGAGTTTGCGGCTGCCATTCAGGTGCTCATGTATCGTCTTGCGGTTGACGGCGGACGTGATTTTTCCATTACCAATGTCCATGAGAAAATGAACAGCTACTTTCATTCGCACAGCAAGTAAGCTGTTATTTTGAAAATGTTGTTCACCTCGTGAGCACTAATAAAAAGCAGGAGTGTTTTTATACGCTCCTGCTTTTTTGTATCGGTTTCGCGCTCGGACGGTGCGGTTCTCTTAGGGAAAACAGCAGTACGAAACGGTTGGATGCGGCATGCTGTTTACGATAAAGCGATATCCCTATATGTTTTGTATTGCCGGCTTGTTTTTCGTGTTGCATTTCGTGTTGCATTTTTTAAAAAAACGCATGGAAAAAGGCGGGGCGCGCATATTAAAAAAGAAAAAGGCACCCGCTTTGGACGCGCGCATTTTCATACACTGCAGTGTATTTTACATATTCCGCAGAAATTTATTTCATTGAAAAAAGCACGCGAAAGCGTGCTTTTTTGGCTGTTTGGATTTTACACTAATCCGTTTATTTATGATTATTTCCCTTCGCTGTGTTGATAGAAGCAATTAAAATTCTGCGAATGGTACCACACTGATTATATAATTCTTTTGCAATTTCTCTGTCAATCAAGTCTGATTTTATAAATAATTCAATCCAATATTCTGTTTCATAACATTCTTTAAGTGATATTTGAAGTTTAGCAATGAAATCGGGTTTGCTGTGCGCATAATTTGCTTCGTGTATATTGGCACCGATACTTGTTGCACAGCGTTCTAATTGATTAACAAGTGCATAATGCCCCTTCATGCTCTCGCAGAGTGTTATGATTTTTACAGAAAAGTCCATCGACAAATCAATAAGCTTGTTTTCTTTCAATTATATCACCTCTGTAAACAGGATCGTACAGTTGATGAAATATAGCTGTGCAATATAAAATAATCCTGACGGATTATGAAATTTTCTGCTTTGCAGAAAGTGAAATGAAATAAATCTTTTATACACTACAGTGTATTTCACAGCGTAAGCCATTTCACATGCCGAAGGCATACTTCACATATTCCGCAGGAATTTATTTCATTGAAAAAAGCACGCTTTCGCGTGCTTTTTTCCTGGTGCGAAGGATGGGATTTGAACCCACACATCGAATCCGACACTAGCACCTCAAGCTAGCGCGTATGCCATTCCGCCACCTTCGCGTTTGCCTTATTTCTTTCGACGCAGATTAGTATATCAAAACGCGAAAGGAAAGTCAAGCATTTTTTAAAATTTTTTTTGACATTTTTTTCGGAACAGAGAAATGTCGGATTTTGAGAAGCATCCAAACAGAAACAAAAGCCCCACATAGAGCGCGAAACAAAAGACTGCGCCGACCAAAACGGACACATGAATCAGAAGCTTTGTGAGGATGCAGGATACCGCACAGAACAAAAGCGGCACAAGAATCCAGCGGACAAGATCAATCCGCAGACGGCTGACCCGAATGAGCTGTGCGGCGCTCATCGAAGCGTTGAAGATCGTGCCGGCGTACAGCATGAATAAGTACCCCTGCATCCCGCGTATGGGGACGAGGAAAAAGACGAGCAGTGTCCGCATCAGCGCGTCGGCTGTGTTGTATTTCATCGAAGCCACCTGCTGATTGAGCCCTTTTAAAATGCCGTCAACGATCTGATCGACGTATAACAGCGGAATGAGCGGCGCGGTGGCACGGAGATAGCCCGATACCTGCGTGCTTTGAAAAAAGAGCACACCGATCTCGTCGGCAAATAGCAGGGTGACACCCATGATGCCGAACGCGTACCAGAGCGTGAGCCTTAAGCAGCGCTTTGTCATGTAGAGCACACGCTTTTGATTGTGCACCGCCGCCGCGGCGGATACCTCGGGGACCAGCAGGCTGGCGATCGGGGAGAGCAAAACGGCAGGGAAGGTCAACAGCGGCAGGACCATGCCTTTGACCATGCCGTACTGCGCGAGCGCCTGCGCACTGTGCGCGCCGTACCGCTTTAACCCCGACGGCACTAAGCTGTTTTCAATCGAGGAAAGTACGCTTCGGATGTTGTTG
Organism: uncultured Clostridia bacterium; assembly: GCA_944386285.1. Taxonomy (GTDB): domain Bacteria; phylum Bacillota; class Clostridia; order Oscillospirales; family Ruminococcaceae; genus Paludihabitans. The sequence continues at coordinate 12,888 of CALXAM010000016.1, forward strand.
CCGACGGCAACCGGCAGCACGATCGTCCCCATCTGTCTGGCGATCCCGCGGGGCGCTTTCTGCTTTGTCTTTTGGCGTGTGACAAGGTACGAGAAAAAGGCGTAGATGCACGAGAGAATCTCAGATAAAACCGAACCGGCCGTCAGCGCCATGCAGGCGGCGGTGATGTCGCCGGGCGCGTACAGGGAAAGAAGCCATACCGTCGCGGCCATGGCGACAAGCTGTTCGACTACATCGCCGCTGACCGAGAGCGCCGCGCGCCGAAGCCCCAAAAAATAGCCGCGGATGACGGCGGCCGTGCTCAAAAACGGAATGCCGAACGAGAAAAGCTTTAACAGCGGCGCGGTGCGCGGTTCGCCTAACCAGGCGTTCGCCGCCCAGTCGGCACAGAAAAACAACAAAACCGCCGCCGTCACACCGAGAAAAAGCGATGCGCAAAATCCAAGGCGGAATGCCTTTTTTACACCGGCAGGCTGATTCTTTGCCTGCTGTTCGGATACGATCCGCGTCACAGCGATCGTAATGCCCGAGGTCGAAAGCGTGACCGCAAGCATGTAGATTGAACACGCGAGCTGGAAAAGTCCCATGCCCTGCGCGCCGATCCGGTTTGCGAGCCAGACGGAAAAGCCGGTCTGCGTCCCGCGCAAAAACAGCCCCGCCACCGTTAAGACGAGCGCGCTTTTTAAAAATGAATTTGTTTTCAACGCCGCATCCCTCCGCCTTTCGTTGTCCTCATCCATTCATATGCGCAAAAAAATTTGTTTATCCCCCTTGTTTTCTCTTGAAAGTATGGTATACTAAAGATACAAGTATACTGATTGAGTATAATTTAGGAGGTACACGCATGGATCAAACAGCAATTTATCGGATTCCTTACGGACTTTACTACCTTGGCACAACGGCAAACGGAAAATCGAACATCTGCGTTGTGAATACGGTTTCGCAGGTGACGGACGAGCCGAAGCGCGTCAGCGTGACGGTGTTAAAGACGAATCTCACGTGTGAATTGATCTTGGCGTCGGGCACATTCAGCGTTTCCATTCTGGACGCGGACTCCACACTCGCGGACATCGCGCATTTTGGACAGCAGAGCGGCAGAAACACCGACAAGCTTGCATCCAAAGCGATTTCGTTTGACGTGCTCGGCAATCCGGTTTATAAAGAAAACTGTGCGGCAGTGATGAGCGTGCGCGTCACACAGACAGTCGATCTTGACACCCACATGATGTTTATCGGAGAGCTTGCGGACGCATCGGTGGAGTCGGACAAAACCCCGATGACCTATGCCGCATACCGTGCAAAGAAAGCGGGCGTCAAAGTGGAGGCGTCAAAACCGGCGCCGGCAACTTACCAGTGCAAGATCTGTCACTATGTGTATGACGGGGAGATTCCGTTTGAGGAGCTTCCGGACGATTATGTCTGTCCAGTTTGTAAAAAACCGAAGAGCTTTTTCGTAAAAATGTAATAAAACTTGACATTTTTTAAAAAACAGATTATACTAAATTCATTACCGGACAAAAAAGAAACAGTTCTGATTTGGATGGGCTTGGATGATTCTTTGCGCTGATTTTAACGGGGATTCCCTGCGAAAAAAGCGGCAAAAACGGATAATCTGAACATCAATGCATATAAAGGTGAGCTGTATCCTTTTTTAAGGGTACAGCTTTTTTTATATTAAGCTTTTTATGGAGAAGGAGGCACTTGCTTGGAAAAACGGATTGCGCTGATCGGGATTATTGTGGAGGACACCGCGATGATCGAGCAGTTAAACCGGTTGCTGCATGATTACAGGGAATATATCATCGGCAGGATGGGGATTCCGTATAAGGAGCGGGGAATGAACATCATCAGCGTGGCGCTCGACGCACCAATGCCGGCGATCAGTGCACTTTCGGGAAAAATCGGCGCGCTCAGCGGAATGCAGGTGAAAACGATTTATGCAAAACCAAAAGACGAATGAGGAAGCTGCACGCGCGCTCCTTTCGATAGAACCCGCCGCGCTGTTTAAACAGGCGGATGCGATTCGCAGCGAAAGAAAAGGCGACGACGTGCAGGTGCGCGCGCTGCTCGAATTTTCAAACTACTGCAAACGCCGCTGCGCCTACTGCGGCCTGCGGTGTGAAAACCGGTCGCTGACGCGGTTTCGGCTCTCAAAAGAGGAGATCATCGACATCGGCAGACAGGCGCACGACGCCGGCTATCAGACGATCGTGCTCCAAAGCGGCGAGGACCCGTTTTACACGCCGAAAATGATCGGCGAGATCGTGTCGGAGATTGCGAAAACGGGCATTACGATCACTTTGTCCTGCGGTGAGTGGAAAAAGGACGTCTACCGTTACTGGCACGACTGCGGCGTGAAACGGTATCTCTTAAAGCACGAAACGGCAGACCCGGCGCTTTACCGGTCGCTTCATCCGGACAGTACACTTTTAAAGCGGGTGCAGTGCTTATACGATTTAAAGGAAACGGGATATGAAACGGGCGGCGGCTTTATGATCGGACTGCCCGGTCAGACAGTCGATACGATCGCGAAGGACCTCGCGCTGATCGCGTCCATCCCGTGTGATATGGCGGGCATCGGGCCGTTTTTGCCGCATCCGCAGACACCACTGCGGGACGCAGAAGCAGGCAGTGCGGAATGGACGCTTCGCGCGGTCGCGGCGGCACGTGTGTTACTGCCGGACGCGAATCTGCCGGCGACCACTTCGCTCGGGGTGCTCGATCCCACACAGAAAGACCACGTCTTTGCGTGCGGCGCAAACGTCATCATGCAAAAGGTCACGCCGGTACGTGTGCGTGCGCTGTATGAGATCTATCCCGCCAATCATCAAAAAGCGGATATCATAGAGGGCAGACAAGCGGTTGAAGCGCAGATCCGCGCGTTTGGCCGCCGCCCTGTTTAAATAAAGAAAGGAAGAATCACAATGTACAACAAAGCTTCGCGTGTTGCGGAGGAGTTTATCGATCACAATGAGATCCTTGACACCATCGCCTACGCAAACGAACACAAAAACGATCTGACACTCGTGCATGAACTGCTCGACCGCGCAAAGGACTGCAAAGGTCTTTCCCACCGGGAAGCGGCTGTGCTGTTACTGTGCGAGGACGAGGGTGTGCGTGAAAAGATGTTTGCGCTCGCATCGGAGATCAAGCAGAAATTTTACGGCAACCGCATCGTTATGTTTGCGCCGCTGTATCTGTCGAACTACTGCGTAAACGGCTGTGTCTACTGTCCGTATCATCACCAGAACAAGCATATCTGCCGCAAACAGCTCTCGCAGGAGGAGATTGTCCGCGAGGTCACCGCGCTTCAGGATATGGGACACAAGCGTCTGGCAATCGAAACAGGCGAGGACCCGGTCAACTGTCCGATTGAATATGTGTTAGAGAGCATCAAAACGATTTATTCGATCAAACATAAAAACGGTGCGATCCGCCGCGTGAATGTAAACATCGCCGCAACCACGGTCGAAAACTACAGAAAGCTCAAAGAGGCGGGCATCGGTACCTACATCCTGTTCCAGGAAACGTACAATAAAGAGCAGTATGAAAAACTTCATCCGACAGGACCGAAACACAACTACGCATATCACACCGAGGCGATGGACCGTGCGATGGACGGCGGCATCGATGACGTGGGACTCGGCGTGCTGTTCGGACTCAACCTCTATCAGTATGATCTCATTGGCCTGCTGATGCACGCGGAGCATTTGGAAGCCGTACACGGCGTCGGTCCGCATACGATCAGCGTGCCGCGTATCCGCAACGCAGACGACATCGACGCGGAGAGCTTTAAAGATGCGATTTCCGACGAGCTGTTCCAGAAGATCGTGGCAATTCTGCGTATTGCCGTGCCGTATACCGGCTTGATCGTGTCGACCCGTGAATCGAAACGGACGCGTGAAATGGTCATCCGCTACGGCGTGTCGCAGATCAGCGGCGGCTCGAAAACGAGCGTCGGCGGCTATGCGGAGCCGGAGGAGGAAGAGGAGAACTCGGCGCAGTTTGACGTCAGCGACAACCGCACACTGGATGAGGTCGTCAACTGGCTGCTGCGCATGGGGTATATTCCGAGCTTCTGCACCGCATGTTATCGTGAGGGACGTACGGGCGACCGGTTCATGTCGCTTGTGAAATCCGGACAGATCGCAAACTGCTGTCATCCGAACGCGCTGATGACGCTCAAGGAATTTGCGGAGGACTATGCAAGTCCGGATACCAAACGGTTGGCGCTCGAGATGATCGAGAAGGAAACGGCGAACATTCCGAATGAAAAGGTGCGTTCGATCGTACTCGACCATCTGCATGACTTAGACGAAGGACTGCGCGACTTCCGGTTTTAATCGGTGATGCGCATTTTGAAAAAAGAAAACGAAGAAGACAAAAACGCCTGTGACCTACAGGCGTTTTTTGTTTTGCACCTTCGGTGCCCGCTCAGCGGGTTTCTTCGCATTGGGCACGCCTGCCCAATGCGGAAACTTCCTTGGGGAGTGAATGCGAAAAGATATGGCACTCACTCTCAACAGAATCCGCCCCGTAAGGGGCGAGGAAACGCCGCAAGGCGCGCCCGCTCAGCGGGTTTCCTCGCATTGGACAATCCTGCCCAATGCGGAAACTTCCTTGGAAGCGCTTGCTTAAAGATATCGTACTCGCTCCCAATAGAAACCGCCCCGTCAGGGGCGAAGTGCCGCACCGCAGGTGCCCGCACCTTCGGTGTTTCCTCGCCTTCGGCGGAAGCTTCCCATGAAAGCACTTGCTTAAAGGTGTCGCACCTGTTTTCGATAGGATGCGCGAAGCGAGAGGCAGTGCCTGGAGTGTACGCTGCTTTTCTTTTCTCTGCTTTACTTTTCTCTTCTTTTCTTTTCTTTTCTTTGTCTCGCGATGTCAGCATTTTCGTCCGTTTTGTTTACATTTTCGCCTGAAATGCAGACATCCGCCCGGTTCGACTCCTTTGTCCTTGTACTACGGAAAAATCCCGTCCGTTTTCCACATACCTTTTCACCCGACATACCGCACCTTCGGTGTTTCCTCGCCTTCGGCGGAAACTTCCCATGAAAGCACCTGCTTAAAGGCATCCCATTCGCTTCCCAGAGAATGCGCGAAGCGCCGGGCTAAGCCCGGAGATGTGCGCATTGGGCACGCCTGCCCAATGCGGAAACTTCCTTGGGGAGTGAATGCGAAAAGATATGGCACTCACTTCCAATAGAAACCGCCCCATAAGAGGCGAGGCAATGCCCGGAGGGACACCACAGGTGCCGCCCGACATACCGCGCACCGTCTAATCCGACACGCCGCACACCATTCAACTTGGCACACTGTACACCTTCTAATTCGACGCACTGCGCACCGTTTTTCATTCTGATCCTATTTTACCTCTCGCGCCGTCCGCTTTGCACCCCTATCTCGCCCGCTCAGCGGGTTTCCTCGCCGCGGGAACGTCCGCGGCGGAACCTTCCCATGAAAAGCACTTGCTTAAAGGTGTCGCACCTGTTCCCAATAGGATGCGCGAAGCGAGAGGCAATGCCCGAAGGGACACCGCAGGTGCCCGCTCAGCGGGTTTCTTCGTATTGGGCAATCCTGCCCAATGCGGGTGCTTCCTTTGGAAGCAAATGCGAAAAGATATGGCAGGTGCTCCCAATAGAAACCGCCCCGTCAGGGGCGAGGAAACGCCGCACCTTCGGTGTTTCCTCGCCTTCGGCGGAACCCCCCCATGAAAGCATCTGCTTAAAGGCATCCCATTCGTTTCCCAGAAAATCCGAGCGAAGCGAGAGGCAACGCCCGAAGGGACGCCGCAAGGCGCGCCCGCTCAGCGGGTTTCCTCGCATTGGGCAATCCTGCCCAATGCGGAAACTTCCTTGGAAGCAAATGCGAAAAGATATGGCACTCACTTCCAATAGAAACCGCCCCGTAAGGGGCGAAGTGCCGCACCGCACCTTCGGTGTTTTCTCGCCTTCGGCAGAAGCTCCCCATGAAAGCACCTGCTTAAAGGCATCGCACCTGTTCCCAATAGGATGCGCGAAGCGACCTCCGCACCGCCCGGAGGGACACCGCAGGTGCCCGCTCAGCGGGTTTCTTCGCCTTCGGCGGAAACTTCTCATGGAAGCACCTGCTTAAAGACATCCCACTCGCTTTCCAGAAAATCCGAGCGAAGCGAGAGGCAACGCCCGGAGGGACGCCGCAGGTGCTTTGATTTGCAGTGAAGTATGTAAAAACCATTGCCGCAGTCCATGAAACCGCTATACCGGCGCGCCGAGCGCACGGAGCACGGATGCAACCGTTTTTTCTTCCACCTCAAGGAAATGAACCGGCTCGCTTATGTGCTCAAGATAGTGCGCGTCCGAATTGCAGATCTTCATTCCGTCAAACGGAACACGCGCATTCAGGTCGGATACCTCCGCACAGCGAAAGCCGTATTCCGGCGGTACGGCGCCAAGACTCGATACGATCGAATACGCGTCCTTGTTGATGTGCGCCGGAATCAGATACCCGGAAAACGGGCGAACCGCGGCGATTAAATCATCAAGACTTAACGTCAGCGCGTTGATGAGCAAAAACGGCTCCGTGCCGATTAACGCATCGTGTTCATTCAGGATCTGCTGGTCGCCGAAAATGTCCGGACGGTTTTTGACCCGCGGCAGATAGGGATAAACCGCCTCCGAACAAGCAAGCGCCTGCTCGAGGGTGGGGAACAGGCAAAGCAGGTGAATTTCCTCCGCACTGCAAAGCTCCATCGCGGGAATCACGAGCAGGTCGGTTTCCTGCGCCACCTTGCATACAGCGGGCAGATTTTTTGCGGCGTTGTGATCGCTTACCGCAATCACGTCCAGCCCGATCATCGACGCGAGATGAACAATATTATTGGGCGTCATGTCATTGTCGCCGCAGGGGGAGAGGCAGGAGTGCAGATGCAGGTCGTAAGATACCTTCACAGGGAAAGCTCCTTTGCCGCGCGCATTGCCGCCTCAAACACAGGCTGATCGGTGGCGAGCACGCAGACATTTTGCTGTTCTGCTTTTTTAATACCCGTTTCATCCATCGAAACGCCCTCCGCCAGCAGAATGCAGCTCACATCGCTTAATACCGCGACCGCGACGGCGTTTAAATTGCCCATTACGGTGATCCATAAGTCGTCCGCCTTGGCGCGTCCCATCACAACACTCAATAAATCGCAGCAGTAAACGCCGTTTACCGTACGCTTTGTTCCTTCCCCCTCGTTGATGACAGAAAATCCGCACCGGGCGGCAAGTTCAATCGGCGTCATGATGCGTTTCCTCCTTTTCTCTAAGCAAACTCTGCGGAATCATTCCGTCGAGCTTGTGAATATTATCGACCAGTGCCGAGAAGTTTTCGCGGAATTTATAAATGCACTCGTCCGCCGAGGCAATCCCGCGCACAACATCCTCCGCGAGCGCATGGCACGACGGCGCGCCGCACGAGCCGCAGTCAAGACCCGGCAAACTCGCTTCGATCTGCTCCATGCGCGACATCTTTTCCATCGCGACGGAAAAATCATCGTCAAGCTTTAATACCGGCGTGTATTCAAGCGGCGTGTCCCAGTCGAGCACGGACGGCGCGACCGGATCGTGGTTTAAGGAAACCGGCAGATATTTTCGCAGCCGCTTTAACTTGGTGCGCGCGATGTACGGATTTTCGACCGTCAGCACACCACCGATACAGCCGGCATTGCAGGCATTCAGCTCGATAAAATCGAGGTTTTCAAACTTCTCGTCCTCTAAATCCTCAAGCACGCGGATGACGTTTTCAATGCCGTCCGCCGCAAGATAGTTGTCATTTAACAGCGCCGCCGATTCGCCGGAGCTGCTCGCCCACGACACGCCGATCTTTCCGGACTGTGCCGCAATGGTGCTCACTGTGTCGGCGTGCATATGGTGAAGTAGCTGCGGGTAGACCTCACTGATGGCAACGACAGCGGACACTTCACTTTTCTGCGTGCCGAGCGGCATCTTGCTCGCCGTGACCTTCGCGGGACACGGGGAGATGAAAATGGTGCCGATCTGTTCTGCCGAAAGCCCCGTTTTTTCCATTGCCTGTTCGCGTGCCAACCGGGCAGCGACCTCGACCGGCGCGTTAAAGGGGAGCACGTGGTCGATAAGACCCGGGAACCGCACGCGGATGAGCCGTGTGACCGCAGGGCAGGCGGAGCTGATGACCGGTTTTAAAATATCGGGGCGCACCATATACTTTCGTGTGGCGTCGGACACAAGCTCCGCCGCCTTGGATACTTCAAATACGTCGTCAAACCCGAGCGCTAAGAGCGCGTTTAGTACGATTTCCACATCTTCTAAATGATTAAACTGCGCGTAAAGCGACGGCGCAGGGAGTGCGATCGTATATTCATAATCGTTTAGAACTGAGAGCGTGTCGCACACTGCCTTTTTGGCGTGATGCGGGCAGACGCGGATACACTCGCCGCAGTCGATACATCGCTCAGCTAAAATGGTTGCCTTTCCGTTTCGCACACGGATGGCTTCCGTCGGACACCGCTTGATGCAGTTGATGCAGCCTTTGCATTTTTGAGGGTCAAGCGTGACCGAGTGAAAAAAGGAATTCATAAAAACCCCTCCTTTGTTTGCGGACGGCGCATATTTACACATTCATGTGCAGATTCATGCAGACGTTTTTGAACACACCGGCTGCCGAAAGCGTCGTATGCCGTCCGTATTTTTCTATGATGGCGTCCCATACCAGCACGAAAGCCGAATGAACGCACTAAACGCGTGTACCGAGGGAACACACCGAAAGAGCACACCGAGGGAACACACCGAAAGAGCGTACGCCGAACGTACATTTTACCGCACATATATCACATCATATATATCACAGCACAAATAAACGGTACATTCTGTCGGGTACAAACGCCCGTTTGCACTCGGCGCATATTTACACATTCATGTGCAGATTCATGCAGATGTTTTTTAACACACCGGCTGCAAAAAGAGCCGCATGCCGTCCGTATTTTTCTATGATGGCGTCCTATACCGGCACGAAAGCCGAATGAACGCACTAAACGCGCGTACCGAGGGAACACACCGAGGGCATGCACCGAAAGAGCGTACGCCGAACGTACATTTTACCGCACATATATCACAGCACATATATTACCGCACATATATCACAGCACAAATAAACAGTACATCCTGTCGGGTGCAAGCTTACAGATAAACGGTCATATAGACGTTTGTGCCCACGCCGACCGTCGATTCAATGCGCATTTCGTCCGTGTTCTTTTTCATATTGGGCAGTCCCATGCCCGCGCCGAAGCCTAACGAGCGCACTTCATCGGGCGCGGTCGAGTATCCCTCTTTCATCGCGAGATCAATGTTTTCGATTCCTTTTCCGTGGTCGCACAGCGCCATGGAGATGGCTTTTTCGTCGATCGATACGTCGATATAGCCGCCCTCCGCGTGGATGACCATGTTGATCTCGCCCTCATATAACGCAATCGCCACCTTGCGGATCACGTCAGGCTTGACGCCGAGCTGGCGAAGCGCCTTTTTGACAGCGGCGGAAGCTTCACCGGCGCGGGTGAAGTCGGTGCCGTCCACTTCATAATGGAGATGGATCGCATTCATCAGTCATTGTTCCCTCCCCGCAGTCCGTTTTCCCACAAAAGACCGCAGGCGGTGAACATCCGGTGTTCGGTGGACATCAAAGAAATGCCGCGTTCATTGGCAAGCTCGATCATCTCCTCCGATGGTTCTTTTCCGCGGACAAACACAATGCACAGCATATCCATCATGTCGGCGGTGCGGATGACCTGAGCGTTTACGAGGCCGGTTAAAAGAATCGACTGATCCTTAACATAGGCGAGCACATCGCTCATCATATCCGACCCGCAGGCGGTATGTACTTCACGGCTAAGCAGGTCTTCTCCTGCGAATACTTTGCATGATAAAATGGATCGAATATCGTTTCCTGTCATGAAAAATCCTCCGTTTTTCAGCTGCTGCACAAATACAGCATGAAGCGTATGGGCATATGAAAAAATATATGGTTGTTATCTTCTATTATATCTTCCATCATATAAAATAGCAAGTTTGTATTTTCAAAATGTCGTGTTTTAATTTATTTTACACAAAAAACAAACAGGAAAATGCCAAAAAGCGATAGACAAGCGGGAAGAAAGGTGATATACTTGTTATGTTTATTAGTAAAGTGATCCAAATACCGCGGACAGCTGCGGCAAATTTGGAATCCGATAGGACCTAAAGGAGGTTTTGGCATGGCTAAAAAAACAGCCACAGTCCCGTTTTCGGGAACCCCGGAGCAGGAAAAGCTCTTAAGCGACGTGATTCACGCGCATTTAAATGACAAAGGCGCGTTGATGCCCGTGTTGCAAAAGGCGCAGGATATCTACGGCTATCTGCCCATCGAAGTGCAGAAGATGATTGCTGTGGGGTTAAATGTTCCGCTTGAGGAGGTATACGGCGTTTCCACGTTTTACTCACAGTTCTCGCTGTATCCGAAGGGACAATATAAAATCAGCGTGTGTTTGGGCACCGCCTGTTATGTAAAAGGTTCCGGCGACGTGTTTGAGGCACTGTGCAAAAAGCTCGGCATCAAAAGCGGCGAGTGCACACCGGACGGACGGTTTTCGCTCGATGCGTGCCGCTGTGTCGGCGCGTGCGGCTTAGCGCCGGTGCTTACAGTCAACGACGAAGTGTACGGCAAAGTGACCGTCGATGACGTCGACACGATTTTAGCGAAATACCAGACCGTATGATGCCGGAAGTTTCTCTGAACGTGCTTGACATCGTTCAGAACTCAGTGAAGGCAAACGCCTCGCTGATTGAGATTACGATTTTAAAAAACACACAGACGAAAACGCTTTCGGTGTCGATTAAGGATAACGGCTGCGGCATGACCGACGAGCAGGTTTCCCGCGTGATCGACCCGTTTTACACCACGCGCACGACGCGGAAGGTTGGATTGGGCGTTCCGTTTTTTAAGCTCTCCGCGGAGCTTACCGGCGGCAGCTTTTCGATTGAAAGCAAAGTAAACGTCGGAACAACAGTCTGTGCGGTATACTGCTATGAACACATCGATATGATGCCACTTGGAGATATGGCGGCAACGATGGTTTCACTGGTGAGTGTGAATCCGTCGATCGATTTTTGCTATACATACGCAGTGGATGACCGTTCGTTTACACTCGATACGCGAGAGGTACGGACGATTTTAGAGGGGGTACCATTAAACGAACCTCCTGTGCTTTCGTTTATCAGCGATTTTATCAAGGAAAACGAAGCAGAACTTTTAAAAGAAAACGAAGAATGACAATGTTAAGGTGATGCATATGAAAAAGAAGTACAGTACACTGCCTGAATCGATGAAAAGCATGGAAATGTATGGGTTCCATTGGATGGAATTCGTTGTTTCTGTCCCTTCGCCGCTCTACATCATAACTTCATATAAAAGCAATGGGCAGCCGAACGCCTGTATGCAGTCCTGGACAACATTCACAGGTGGAAAAAGCGGCTATTATGCGATTGTTTCCGCGGTCAGCAAATACGGACATTTATATAGAACACTTCACGAAACAGGTGAAGCTGTCATCAACTTTATGTCTGCTGATTTGTATGACAAATGTATGTCAACCTGTAAAAACAACGGCTTTGAAACCAACGAAATTGAAACTGCCGGTTTGACTTCGGTTCAAGCGGAAATGGTGAACGCTCCTCTGATTGACGAATGCTTTATGAATTTGGAGTGTCGTTTCAAGTGGGAAAGGGAAATTGCTGAAGGCGACGACTATGTTTTGGTATGCCTCGAAATCGTCCGTGTCCATATTGACGAAAGACATTTGGATGAGAACGATCTTGGAAGGACAGGAGAAACGGGGATTCTTTACAATATCCATCATCCGATTGATCCTGAGCACTTCAAGGGGACAGCCCACGACTATGTCGGTACTGTTAAAAAGATACGGGATTATACCGAGTATTGAGAGATGCAATTTGATCATATGAAAGCAAAAGCAATATCATTTTTGATTTAAGGTGGTGCATGATTGTATGAAAAGTTTAGCGGAACTTCAGGCGATTCGTGACAAGATGAAAGGCGCAATCAATATGCGCGAAGAAAACGGCGATAAAATCCGCGTCGTCGTCGGTATGGCGACTTGCGGCATCGCGGCGGGCGCACGTCCGGTGCTCAACAAATTTACAGAAGAGGTTGCAAAACGCAACTTATTAAACGTCAGTGTCACACAGACCGGCTGCATCGGTATTTGCCAGTATGAACCGGTCGTTGAGGTGTTCACACCGGACGGCAAGAAAACAACGTATGTGAAAATGACACCGGAAAAAGCGGTGAAGGTCGTGGCTGACCATTTGGTGAACGGAAATGTCGTTTCCGAATATACCATCGGCAGTGTTGCCAAATAAGAAGGAGGAGGAAATCGAATGTATCGTTCCCACGTGCTTGTCTGCGGCGGTACCGGATGTACGTCGTCAGGCAGTCAGCAAATTATTGAGACTCTCGAGCAGGAGATCAAAAAAGCCGGCCTTTCCGAAGAAGTCAAGGTCGTAAAAACCGGCTGTTTCGGTCTTTGTGCATTAGGTCCGATTATGATTGTGTATCCGGAAGGAAGCTTTTACTCGATGGTCAAACCGGAGGATATTCCGGAGATCGTTTCGGAGCACTTGTTAAAAGGCAGAATCGTCAAACGGCTTTTATACTCGGAGACCGTTACCGATCAGAACGTCAAATCCTTAAACGAAACCGAATTTTATAAAAAACAGCACCGTGTGGCGCTCAAAAACTGCGGCGTCATCAATCCGGAGAACATCGAGGAGTACATCGGTGTCGACGGCTATCAGGCGCTCGGCAAGGTACTGACCGAAATGACACCCGAAGAGGTCATTCAGGTCATCAAAGATTCCGGCCTGCGCGGACGCGGCGGCGGCGGATTCCCGACCGGCGTGAAATGGAGCTTCGCGGCGGCAAACCAAGCGGATCAGAAATACGTCTGCTGTAACGCCGACGAGGGCGACCCGGGCGCGTTCATGGACCGCTCGATCCTGGAGGGCGACCCGCACGTCGTCATTGAGGCAATGACGATCGCAGGTTATGCAATCGGTGCAAATCAGGGTTATGTCTATATCCGTGCGGAATATCCGATTGCCGTCAAACGTTTGGAAATCGCAATCAACCAGGCAAGAGAATACGGCTTGCTCGGTAAAAATATTTTTGACAGCGGCTTTGATTTTGACATTGAGATCCGCTTGGGTGCAGGCGCATTCGTCTGCGGCGAGGAAACCGCGCTCATGACCTCGATCGAAGGCCACCGCGGTGAGCCGCGTCCGCGTCCGCCGTTCCCGGCAGTCAAAGGTCTGTTTGGCAAACCGACCATTTTAAATAACGTCGAAACCTGGGCAAACATCCCGCAGATCATCTTAAAAGGCGCGGACTGGTTTGCTTCGATGGGTACGGAGAAATCGAAAGGTACGAAAGTATTCGCGCTCGGCGGCAAAATCCACAACACCGGCTTGGTGGAAGTCCCGATGGGTACCACACTGCGCGAGATCATCGAGGAGATCGGCGGCGGTATTCCGAACGGCAAGAAGTTTAAAGCGGCACAGACCGGCGGTCCGTCCGGCGGATGTATTCCGGCAAGCCTCATTGACACCCCGATCGACTACGATAACCTGTTGGCAGTCGGTTCGATGATGGGTTCGGGCGGCTTAATCGTCATGGACGAGGACACCTGCATGGTCGATATCGCGAAATTCTTCTTAGAGTTCACGGTCGACGAGTCGTGCGGCAAATGTAATCCGTGCCGTATCGGTACAAAACGCATGTATGAGATGCTTTCGAATATCTGCAAAGGCAACGCAACGCTTGAAGATATCGACAAGCTCGAGCAGCTGTGCTATGAGATCAAAGCAGGCTCGCTGTGCGCGCTCGGCCAGTCGGCGCCGAACCCGGTGCTTTCGACCCTGCGTTATTTCCGCGACGAGTATGTAGCGCACGTCGTTGACAAGAGATGTCCGGCAGGCGTATGTAAAGATCTTCTTTCGTTTGAGATCGTGGCGGATAAATGTAAAGGCTGTACGCTGTGTGCACGGCAGTGTCCGGTGAACGCAATCAGCGGTACAGTCAAACAGCCGCATGTCATTGATAAGAGCAAATGTATTAAGTGCGGCGCTTGTATGGAAAAATGCCGGTTCGGCGCAATCGTGAAGAAGTAAGGGAGACAGCGAGATATGGAAAATGTGAATTTGAAAATCAACGGTCTGTCCGTATCCGCACCGAAGGATGCGACGATTCTTGAGGCAGCGCGTCTTGCGGGAATCAATATCCCGACGCTTTGTTACTTAAAAGATGTAAACCAGATCGGTGCGTGCCGGATGTGCTTGGTTGAAATTAAAGGCGCGCGCAGCTTTGCGGCTGCCTGTGTGCAGCCGGTCGGCGAGGGCATGGAAGTGTACACCAATACACCGGCACTGCGCCGCAGCAGAAAAAATACACTCGAACTGATTTTGTCGACCCACGATAAAAAATGTCTGTCGTGTGTCAGAAGCGGCGACTGCGAACTGCAGCGCCTGGCAAGAGAGTACGGCGTGGACGAGTCGAAATACGAGGGTGAAAAACCGCACTACGAGCTCGACACCTCCGCCGCACATATGATTCGTGACAACAACAAATGTATCCTCTGCCGCCGCTGCGTCGGTGCGTGCGCAGAGCAGGGCATCGGCGTGATCGGTCCGAACCGCCGCGGCTTTGCATCGCACATCGGCTGCGCGTTCGAGATGGACTTGGCAGAGACTTCGTGCGTATCGTGTGGACAGTGCATCGTTGCATGCCCGACCGGCGCGCTTTATGAAAAAGACGACACGGCGAAAGTGTTTGAAGCAATCGGCGATCCGGAAAAAGTTGTCGTGGTACAGACCGCGCCGGCTGTCCGTGCAGCGCTCGGTGAGTCGTTCGGCATGCCGATCGGCACAAACGTCAAAGGCAAAATGGTTGCCGCACTGCGCCGTCTGGGATTTGATAAGGTGTTCGACACCGACTTCTCGGCTGACTTAACGATCATGGAAGAGGCAAACGAATTCATCGATCGTGTGAAAAACGGCGGAAAACTGCCGCTTATCACCTCGTGTTCACCGGGATGGGTCAAATTCTGCGAGCACTACTACGAAGATATGATCGACAATCTGTCGTCGTGCAAATCGCCGCAGCAGATGTTCGGTGCGATCGTCAAAACATACTACGCAGAGAAAGAGAACATCGACCCGAGCAAACTGTTTGTCGTGAGCGTCATGCCGTGTACCGCGAAGAAATTCGAGCGCGGCCGTGACGATCAGGCAGCAGCAGGCGTGCAGGATATCGACGCTGTGCTTACGACCCGTGAGCTCGCTTCGATGATCAAACGCGCAGGCTTGATGTTTGAAACACTTCCGGATGAGGAATTCGATATGCCGCTCGGCATCGGTTCCGGCGCAGGCGTCATCTTCGGCGCAACCGGCGGCGTTATGGAAGCGGCACTCCGTACGGCAGTGGAAACATTGACCGACACGAAACTCGAGGGCGAAGCGCTCGACTTTAAAGAAGTCCGCGGCACCAAAGGCATCAAAGAGGCAACGTATAAAGTGGGCGATCTCGATGTAAACGTCGCAGTTGTTTCGGGACTCAAAAACGCGCGGATGCTGCTTGACAAAATCCGTGCAGGCGAGGCAAATTATCACTTTGTCGAAGTGATGGCTTGTCCGGGCGGCTGTGTAAACGGCGGCGGCCAGCCGATTCAGCCGGCAGTTGTACGCAACAATACGGATATCCGTGCGCTTCGTGCAAGTGTGCTCTATAACGAGGACAAAAACCTGCCGATCCGCAAATCCCATGAAAATCCGGTCATCAAGGAGCTTTACGACACCTATCTTGAAAAACCGGGCAGCCACAAGGCGCATGAGATTCTGCATACCACCTATGTAAAACGCGGCTACTAATAAAAAGGATAAAAAGATAAAACGGGACAGCAAACGCTGTCCCGTTTTTGCATATGCTCAAAGACAAAGCACCCACTTCCCAGAGGATGCGCGAAGCGACCGCCGCACCGCAGGTGCCCGGACTAAGCGGGTTTCCACGCCGCGGGAACATCCGCGGCGGAAGCTTTCTTGGGAGTGAATGCGTGGAGGTAAAGCACCCACTTCCCAGAGAAACCGCCCCGTAAGGGGCGAGGAAACGCCGCAAGGCGCTTTCCAGAAAATCCGAGCGAAGCGCCGGACTAAGTCCGGATTGACTCGCCTTCGGCGGAGGCGCTTCTCAGGAAAGAATGTGTTCAAAGACATGGTAGGCGCTCCCCAGAAAATCCGAGCGAAGCGCCGGGCTAAGCCCGCCCGCTAAGCGGGTTTCTGCCGCCTTCGGCGGGGGTGCTTCTCAGGAAAGAATGTGCTCAAAGACATGGCAGACACTGCCCAGAGGATGCGCGAAGCGACCGCCGCACCGCAGGTGCCCGGACTAAGTCCGGATTGACTCGCCGCGGGAACATCCGCGGCGAAAGCTTTCTTGGGAGTGACAGCACAAAAACAAAGCACCCACTTCCCAGAGAAACCGCCCCGCAAGGGGCGACCGCCGCACCGCAGGTGCCCGGACTAAGTCCGGATTGACTCGCCTTCGGCGGGGGCGCTCCTCAGGAAAGCATATGCTCAAAGGCATGGTAGGCGCTCCCCAGAAAATCCGAGCGAAGCGACCGCCGCACCGCAGGTGCAATACCCCGCAGAGGAAGTCCTCTGCGGGGTATTTCGATGAAATGGAAATGGATCAAATGAAGCGACCGATTTAGATGCGGTCATCCGTAAATGCGACGCGTTCGTCCAGATTGCCGTTTGGCAAAACGAGTCCGACAAACGGTTTCTGCTCGTTTTCGAGTACCGCGTGAAGGACGAGCGTGCCTTTGCCGTTTTCGACCGAAACGGTGTACGAGGATTCAAGACCGCTTACATTGTCGGTGCGGATCGTGACCGGCAGATCGTACGAAGCGGTCACATCAATCGTAATGGTGACGTCCTTGCCGCTGCGGACAGCGCTTGCGGATACGTCACAAAGCGGACCGTCAATCGCGTACTGCTTGCCGCTTACCACCGTGATCGTCTTTTCCTCGGATTCGTACTGCATCCGGTACGTGCCGGCAGGGAGCGTCAGCTCATAGTAACCGGTGCGCGCGTGCGGTACGACCGTGTATGCTTTCTGCGAAACGACGTTCGTGCAGGTGAGGACGCCGCCCGGAATCACGCGCAGATAACCGCTTACACGTGCCGGAAGCAGACTGTCCGCCATACACCACATCCATTTGGTCGCGGAGCAAACCCAAACTTCCTTGTAGGTTGCCGTGTTGACCTGCGGCCAGTAGGGGACGTCTTTTTCATAGTGGCTCTCCATGCCGACGGTAATCGAACCGGTGGTCTGACCGGGCTGAACGGTGTAATGCTGAATAAAATCGTAGCCCTCGCCGACCATCGTGGACTGTGCCATCGGGTTTTTGCCGAGAATCCATTCGTAGTTGTGCTGGGAAGCAACGTACAGATCATAGTCGTTGCAGTAGGACGCAGCGGAGGTCATTGCCTTTGTCGCAGACAGAATCACGTTATAGTTGCCGCGGAAGCTGAACCATACCGGATATACGCGCAGGTAATAGCCTTTGCCGAGCGGGAAGCCCTCGCGTACCTGCGGCGCATAGTCGTCTGTGCACTCTGCGCCTACCATCGGATGGGTGGCGAATACTTTCTGTGGCATATTTTTCGCTTCGTCCTCGTGGTAAACGCCCGCCGGAATGACACCGTACGGACTGGTGTAGGACGCGGTCTTTTTATAGTACGCACCGCTTAGCGTGAGCGCGCTGTACCATTTCATATAGCGGTCGCTGTCCGGGAATGTTTCGCACAGCGTTTTGAGCGCAAGCTCCGGCATATAGGAGTATGCCATGTGATTATAGTGCGCGATCAAATCGCGGCTTGTGTCCTCATAGAAAAATCCCACCATCGGAACATCCCAGTCCGTGAGCTCCTGCTGCTGGCAGGAGAGGAGCAGGTCGGAAAATTCCTCTGCGGCTTCCACATAGGAATTTTCCTGTGTTGCGGCAAAGAGCAGGGAAGATGCCATTGCACCGGCGGAGATAATCTGAATGTTCACGCCGCAGCCGTCTTTAAACTGCGCGTCCTCGCCGGTGAACGATTCGTCCGCCTGCTGTTTTTCGCGGGTGATTTCCAGTCCCCAGTAAAAATCGTCTTTTGCGATCTTTAACGCATACGCCGCATAGTCCGGGTCGATGTCTTTAAACAGTTCATAGCCTAATAGTTCCGCATATGCCGCATCGAAGTTTGCGAGCGCGGAACGGGACGGTTCCATCGTGATGTCGTCGCTTGTGCCGATCACACCGTCTGTCCAAATGGACGAGGAGGAGTAGGTCGCACGGTATCCGCCCGGGAAGCGCATTTTCAAGACGTAGTCAAGGCCCCATTTTGCCTCTTCCAGTACGCGTAAAAACAGGCGGTTGTTGCTGCCGTCTTTTTTGAGCGCGCCGGCAAGACTGAACAGTGCGGCAGTCGCCTCTGCGGTGTTGATAAAGCCCTGTGCAAGGTCGGCAGCGTCATGCCAGCCGCCGTTTGCCACGATCGCCTTGCCGTCATGTACCATGAGCATATCGCTGTGGCAGGCGCGGTGCTTGCCCGGTACCTCATAGCCGCAGCGCAGGACGAGGAAGAAGTTTAACACTTTCCAGACAGACGATTCCCATACGTCCTCACTGATAGAGAAGACACGGGTCGAGAGATTGCCCGCGACCAAAATATACTCGCCCTCTTCGCAAAGCTCTGTGAAGTCCATTACCTGAAGCGTGCCGATTTTTGCATCGACCGTGAGGATTTCTTTTTCCAATACGACTTTGCCGGTTTTCGTTTCAATCAGCTTAAAGGTGTCCGCATCAATGCCCGACGCAATCGCCAGCTTGTCGGAGCCGGGCTGATAGCCTTTGTGGGAGTAGCTGATGCGGTCGTCCGCCGGAATCCAGCCTTCGTATACGTCGCATTTGACGGTTTGCAGCTCGAGTTTGTCGATAAACCATGTCACATGATCGACCGCATCGTTTTCGTGGCCGACCATGTCGTAGTCGAAGCTTACGCCGGTCACACAGTCGCGGTCGAGATACGGCATCTCGAGCACCGCGTGATTCCACTGATTGGCTTTTAACGACATGTTGTGCGCGCCGTCGCGTTCCCATTTTTCAGGCATTTTGCGCACGCCGTCGTTGTGCAGCTGCATGCGCAGAGTGATCGACTTCATACCGGGCGCGATCGGGTAAATCCAGACGGACAGGCGGTTAAACTCGCTCCAGTCCTCGCGGTCAAAGACACGTTTGACGCTCGGCTGTGCGTAGATTCTGCCTTTGCGGCATTCGATCTGATGATCGAGATTGGTCGGGTGGGTAAATTTTAATGAATGGGAACCGCAGACACAGCGTTCGGAGGAAAGCTCCATCGTCGGAGCAGGTGTGATCTCCTCGCGGTCGGACAGATCGTTTGGATCAGCGAGCGGTTCCGGAACGGAAATGGAATAGCTTGTAATGAGCTGCCAGTGATCGAGGGATTCCATATCGTCGAGCAGCCGGTTTTTTAAGACCGGTTTTTTTAACAGACGCGCTTCCGCAGTTTCCGACTCGTCAATCGGAATCGGAATGTGAACGTCGCGGCTCGCATCGATCATGGCTTTGAGTGATTGATTCATAAACATCCTCTTTTCTTTATAAAAAGTATATATTGCGATATATACAGTATAGCGTAAAGAATGGGGCGCTTCAATTCTTGAACTGTATAAAAAGGAAACACTCTTTTTGTAAAGATTGTTTACTAATTAAAATGGGTATCTAAAAGTGGGATTGATTTTAGCGATTAAAAGTGATACAATGAGAAAATAATCGGAAAAAGCGGAGGGATCAATATGGCTATTATATATAAGGAAGAAGAAATGAAGGTAATTGATACGCACGTGCATACATTTCCGGATAAAATTGCGCCAAAAGCCGTCGGAAAGCTTCAAAAGATTTCCGGGATCACTCCTGCGACAGACGGCACACAGTCGGACACCAAACGGGTGATGGCAGAGAGCCGGGTCGATCATTCGATTTTATTAAACATCGCAACGAGTCCTGGGCAGGAAGCGACGATCAATGCGTGTGCGGTCAAAACGTGTGAGGAAAAGGCGTTTACCGCATTGGGCTCGGTTCACTTTTTATCAGAGGATGTCGAGTCCATTTTAAAGGAAGCAAAGGCGGCAGGGTTAGTCGGCATCAAGCTGCATCCCGACTATCAGGGATTCATGATTGACGATCCGCGGGTGTTTCCTGTTTATGAGATGTGCGCCGCACTTGATTTGCCGGTCGTGTTTCATGCCGGATGGGATTGTTACAGTCCGGATTTGATTCACGCGACGCCGGATCGCTCAGCCGCTGTGATGAAAGCGTTTCCGAAGCTTAAAATGGTGCTGGCGCATTTCGGGGGTATGAAGTGCTGGGATGCGGTGGAGGAATATCTCATCGGGAAAAACGTCTGGCTCGATACAGCGATGTGTGCGTCATATGCGGACCCGGTAAAGATGCGGCGGATGATGTTAAAGCATAATCCACAGCAGATTTTGTTTGGTTCGGACTGTCCGTGGGAGAATCCGGCGGAGAGTATCTCGTTTTTATGCAATATGGATTTACCTGCCCATATGGTTCGTTCGATTTTGAGCGAGAACACGATCAATCTGTATGGATTAAAAAAGAAGGACTTTTTTGAATTTCCCGAAAAAAAGTGTTGACAATAGGGGGGAGGTGTGGTATTATAATAAAGCTGTCACGGAGGACAGGGAAAACAAGGAAATAGAGAAGTGAAACGAGAGAGTCGTGGGAGCGAAAACCTTGAAAAGCTTCAAAAAAGTACTTGACAAACCGAAAACGACATGATATAATAATCAAGTCGCTTCCGAGGGAGCGAAGATGCAAAAACGCATCGGGATCTTGAAAATTAAACAATGTAAGGTAAAACGAAGAAAGAATAAAATCGACCCGATTTAATTCTACAAGTAAGTACGACAGTGATAAGACGAGCGAGATCGAACAGATTACAGCGTAAGAGAGATCTTACGAAGTGATACCAATAAATTAAGAGTTTGATCCTGGCTCAGGACGAACGCTGGCGGCGCGCCTAACACATGCAAGTCGAACGGAGCTAAGAAGAAGCTTGCTTCATCTTAGCTGAGTGGCGGACGGGTGAGTAACGCGTGAGTAACCTGCCTCAAAGAGGGGGATAACGTCTGGAAACGGACGCTAATACCGCATAACATATCGTTGTGGCATCATGATGATATCAAAGGAGCAAT
>CALXAM010000017.1 GCA_944386285.1 uncultured Clostridia bacterium
TAATAACCACCGTCCGGCCGCTGCATTGGGTTACAGAAGCCCCGTTCAGTTTAAAACCGAACGGGGCTTCTGATAAATATTCTTTTTACTGTCTACTTTCTCTTGACAAGTGCAATGGCAAACGCCATTGCTCTTTTTTGATGATGAGATTTGTTGCCAAAAGGCGGAAAGCAGAAATTTGAGCGAAATTCAGTCGATTATTGTATAGAAAAGTTGATAATATACAGAGAGTATTTCTTTCTTTCCATCAAACAATCGGATTAGTCTTCTGCTTTTACAACATCTGTAAACAGCATATGATAACGCGGTGGAATTTTGCGATTTAAATGATATTTTCCGCAGTACCATTGTTTAAAGGTGATCGTCTTGCTGATTTCTTCTAAAAAGGTGTGCAGATGATCTAAGCGATCGGCGTCCTCTAAATCGACAAATCGCTGTAGACGGACCGGTGCGTCATGTGTCACAATAAAATCGACCTGATCGTTATGCTCTGCTAACAAGTGGCTGGCACGTTTGATTTCTTCCGTAGACGGAAGCAGGTATTCCTCGTTTTTGCGGCTTGCGTTTTCGTCTACGGACATTCCTCCGCCGAATGCAAAGATTGTTTTTCCTTCGATCGTATAAATTCCGCCGCGGCGAAGAAGATAAAGAGAACCGGACAAATTGCGCGCACGATCGCCTGCAAAGTCGACTTCCGGATATTCAAGCAGCAGCTTGTGATTTTCATGGCTGCCGTCAACGAATAAGACTTGATACGGCAGTTTGCCGATCTTTTTTAAAACGGCCTCTTCCTTTTTTCCGCCGTTCCACAAAAATCCAAAGTCGCCGCAGATCAAGAGCGTATCTCCCTTTTTGACATGTGCCTTTTTGACGTCGTGAAACCGCGAGAAATCTCCATGCATATCGCCGGTGATATAAATCAATCCAATCATCCTCCAAACAAAGACGAAACGGAAAATTCATATTTTTTATCAATCCGTTACTTTTCATTTTCTATGAAATCTGTTATACTTGTACCTGCGGATCGATTGTATCCGTTTGCCATATTATTTTCCATATATTATGATACACGTTTTGTGAGGTTTCGTCTACATGAATTTCGTAAAAAAATTTTTTGTCGTCGTCTTGTGTGTTTGTATGCTCGTTGTATCGACTGCTGCACCAATGTCGGCGGCTTCTTATAAAGTCAATTTTGCTTTAAACAGTGAGGCGGTTTATTTTATCAATCTTGATACGCAGACCGTCATGTTTGAACAGAATGCCAACGCGCAGTTTTCGCCGGGGGCGCTTGTGGATATCATGACAGCAATCGTTACGATTGAATATTGTGAGGAAAACGGGATTTCACTTGAAACCACAATTACCGCACCGTCTTATGTATTTGACGAGTTTGACGGTTTAGGCGTGACGACAGCCGATGTGCGCCGCGGCGAGGAGGTTCGTATCATCGACCTGCTCTATGGACTCATGCTGCAATCGGCCTGTGAAGCAGGCAGTATCCTTGCAGACTATATCGGCGGCGGAAAAATTTCGACATTTGTTGAAATGATGAATGCAAAGGCAAAGGAGATCGGAACAACCAATACAAACTTTACAAATGCACACGGCTTGACTGACCCAAAACAGGTGACAACCGCTTATGATATGGCGCTGATTACACAGTATGCGCTTCAAAACGAACAGTTTACGGAAATTGCAACGACGGTCAGCTACCAGATGCCAGCGACCAATATCCACAGTGAGCCGCGTTATGTTGTTCACAGCAACTATATGTTAAGTTCTGTGCGCGGCGGTGAGTATTATTATAAACCGGCAAAAGGAATTAAAACCGGCGCACTTGCCGACGGGAGCCGCAGCCTTGTTTCGATGGCGGAAAGCGATGGCTATCGGTATTTGCTTGTGACCATCTCGGCGCCCGACCGCAACGCAAGTTTTGAAGACGCGCTGAACCTTTATAAATGGGCGTTTTCGTCGTTCACACTGGAAACGGTTGTAAAAGCAGGGGAAACAGTCGATGAAATTCCTGTTTCTCTTTCGAGTGCACAGGATTATGTGCAGCTCGTCGCCAAAGAGGATGTCATGGCGATTCTTCCGAAAGGGACGGATGCGTCGGCATTAAAAAAGGTGATTAAACTCGTAGATGACGCACGCGCACCGATCGAGCAAGGAGAATTGCTTGGCAGAATGGAGCTAAAGCTTGCGGATGACGTGGTGGCGAGTGTAGATCTCGTAGCGGCGGAAACGGTGTCCAGAAATATTTTCCTGTATGCAGGTGATGTGGTTTGGCGTTTTTTGACGCAGCCGTTTGTGATCGTTCTTTGCGTTTTACTCATTCTTTTATTGATTATCTTCTTCTCGTGGGTGACACAGATGCGCAGAAATCGCCGCCGCCGTGCGGAGCGCGTCAGAAAATTCGGTAAATAACAAAAACACAGCATCAAATCGGTGCTGTGTTTTTTTGTGCGGAAACGTTCAAAGATCTGCTAAAAATTTGACGAAAAAAGTTGATGTTTCAAAAGAAATTCTCTGATACAATGAAAAAAAGAACCTATAAAGAGGAGCAGAGAAATCAATGCGCTATGCAATTGTTTACAGCAGTGTGACAGGAAATACGCTTCGTTTGGCGAATGCAATCAAAGAAGCGCTGCCGGAGGAATCCTGCGTCTATTTTGGCGAACCAAGTGACGAGGCACTTGGTGCAGAGCGGATTTACGTTGGATTTTGGACAGATAAAGGGACATGCGATGCGAAAACATCATCGTTTTTATCAAAAATTACATCACAAAAAATCTTCTTGTTCGGAACGGCGGGATTCGGCGGTTCTCCATCCTATTTTGATCAGATTCTGACTGCTGTTTCAGAAAAACTGAATACGCCGGACTGCGTGTTCGGCAGCTATATGTGTCAGGGAAAGATGCCGGATGCGGTTCGCCGCCGGTATGAAGGAATGGAAGATCCGATTCGCAGAAAGATGCTGCTTGATAATTTTGATGCCGCACGCGTTCATCCGGATGAAGCGGATTGCAAACGGTGTCAGGAAGCTGTACGGGCAGCAGATGAAAACAGCGGAGTCGCAGAATCGAAATGAAAAAGAAAGAAGCAGAATGAAAAAAGCGTATGGAGTAAAACTCCATACGCTTTTTGATGTTTTGCTGCTGGTATCTCAGCGCACCAGTAAAAAGTAACCGAGCACCAATAAGCCCAGTGCAATACGGTAGTAGCCGAATACAGTGAAATCGTGCTTTTTGATATAACGCATCAGGAACTTGATGGCAATGACGGAAACGATGAATGCCACAGCCATGCCCAAAAGCAGAATGATGATCTCCTGTGCGGTCATGCCAAAGCCGGTTTCGAGAAAATATTTTAAGAGTTTTAGTCCGCTTGCACCGAGCATTGCAGGAATCGCAAGGAAGAATGTGTATTCCGCTGCAACGCTTCTGGAAGTACCGATTAAGATTGCACCGACGATCGTAGCGCCTGAACGGGAAGTACCCGGAATGAGCGCCAGCATCTGAAAGACACCAATAAGCAGCGCTGTTTTGTAATTGAGTGCGCTGAGTGTTTGAATCGCAGGGGTACGTGAACGGTTATACCGCTCAATCACAATGAACAGAATACCATAGAGAATCAGCGTTATAGCGACCGTCTGATAATTATAGAACATAGAATCGAGCCAGTCGTCCAGCAATAAGCCGACAATCGCTGCCGGAATGCTGCCGACCAATACCTTGCCCCACAGCGACCAGGTTTCACGCCGCATCTCTGTCGTTTTCTTTTTGGAAAACGGATTTAGTTTGTTAAAATACAGCCATACAACCGCTAAGATCGCGCCGAGCTGGATGACGACCATGAACATTTCTTTAAATTCTTCGGAAACGTTGAGCTTGATAAACTCATCAAACAGGATCATATGACCTGTACTGCTGATCGGGAGCCATTCGGTGATCCCTTCTACGATGCCAAGCAAAACTGTTTTGAGTAATTCGAGTAAAAACACCGGCATTCCTCCTTAAAATCATCTTGATGAAATTTACTGCGCTGAGGCACTTGTTTGATTATACCATACACACGAAAAAATATCACCTGTTTTCTTTCCTTTCCCAGAAAAAAACGAGATCTGCCCTCGATCTTGCTTTTTTTTAAAAAATCCTGTATCATGAAATCATAAAGAAAAAGAAGAAAAAGGAGCGTGAGTGTATGTATTATAAACAATACGGCAACACAGACATGAAAGTATCTGCGGTGGGCCTTGGTACGATGCGGTATGATGATGCGCTGATCTCAGCGGGCCGCTTGGAGGAATGCGCAGAAGTGCCGTTGTACGCATTTGAAAAAGGCATTAACTATTTCGATACTGCACCGTTTTACTGCCAGGATAAGAGCGAGGAGATCACCGGTATGGCGCTTTCTCAGCTGCCGCGTGACAAATATTATCTGTCGAGTAAAACAAACTTTAACGCATTGCGCGCAATCAGCAAAGACATTACGCGTGACACGTTCCGCCGCCGGCTGGAGCTGTCGCTTTCGCGGTTAAAGACCGATCATCTTGATTTTTACCATCTGTGGTGTGTGCTGAATTTGGATGCGTATCACGAGCAGTGTGACGCACTGTATTCGTTCTTTGAAGAGGCAAAACGGGAAGGACTGATCAAAAATATCGTATTTTCTGCGCATTTGCAGGGCGCTGATATTGAAACAGTCGTTGAAACCGGAAAATTTAAAGGCATGCTCATCGGCTATAATGCACTCAACTATCGGTTCCGTCAAAGCGGCATTGAAGCGGCGCACAAAAACGGAATGGGCGTTGTTGTGATGAATCCGCTGGGCGGCGGACTGATTCCGCAGAACCCGAAAACTTTTGCGTATCTGACTGAGGGAACCGATTTGACGGTTGCACAGGCAGCGCTTCGTTTTGTCGCTTCCCATAAGGAAATTACCATCACGCTTGCGGGATGTACGACGAAAGCGCACGTTGATGATGCGGTCAAAGCGGTAGAAAATCTTACCGAGCGTCCGGCAAAAGAAATCGTCGCGATGTATGAAGGAAAGGGAATGGGTCTTAACAATCTCTGCACAAGCTGCGGCTACTGCAACCACTGCCCGAAGAGTATTGAAATCCCGAAATTCATGGATTCGTACAATCAGAAACTGTTAAGCGGTCAGGACAATGCAATCGAAGATCGTCTTTCCGGTCATTGGGGTGTTCCTGCTGAGCAGGCAAAACAGTGTGTTGCGTGCGGAAAATGTGAGAAACTCTGCACCCAGCATCTGCCGATCATTGAACGGCTTCGTGAAATCGCGTCTCTCGCGTAATAAATTGCGATAATAAAAGGAGATCTTTATGAATCAAAATGTAAAACGTATGGTATACGGCGGATTGCTCATTGCAATCGGCGTCGTGCTTCCGCAGGCATTTCATATTTTCGGACAATCTGCGGGACAGACCTTTTTGCCGATGCACATTCCGGTGATTTTAGCCGGTATGCTCATTGGTCCGCTGTGGGGTGCGGGCGTTGCAGTCATCGTACCGATTTTAAGTTCACTGATTACCGGAATGCCGCCGGTTCCAATGCTCTATTTTATGATTTTTGAGCTGCTTGCCTATGCGGTGGTATCAGGACTTTTGGCAAAACGCCGTCTGAATACGTATTTGAATCTGGCAATTACGATTGTGTGCGGACGTGCCGTGTATGGACTGTCACTCGTGGTCGCAGTGCAGATTTTCTCGTTTGCACCGCCGTTTGCAAACATGACAGCGTTCTTGACTGGATTGGTGTCGGGACTTCCGGGCGTTATTTTGCAATTTGTAGCAATTCCGTTTATTATGATGGCGCTCAAAAAAGGAGGACTTGTCCTTGTCAAAGCGAAATGAAGCAGTCACACGGCTTTACGCAAATGATCTGCGCTGTGTGGCATTCACAAAAAACGGCGTCTATGAATCGACACTGTTCGGCATTAAACCGCTCATGGTAAAGCTTCGTGAGGACCGTTCCTTTTTTAAAGATGCGGTGGTTGCGGATCGTGTGATCGGAAAGGCGGCGGCAATGCTTCTTGTTTCAAGCGGCGTTTCGGAAGTATTCGGCGCGGTGATGAGCGAGGCGGCAGAAGATGTGTTAAAGCAAGCCGGCGTTTCCTACGGATACTGCGAAATGGTTCCGTATATTAAAAACCGTACCGGCGATGGGATGTGCCCAATGGAGCAGACGGTTGCTTCGATCACAGATGTCAATGAAGCGTTTGACGCGCTTGAACAAACGATTGCAGTTTTAATGGCAAATAAATAAAGAAACGCTGTATCAGCCAAAATGCTGATGCAGCGTTTTGGCGTTTTCTTTAAATGTAACGGATTTGTAACTTCTGTTCATAAAAATTTGTTTGTGTTTTAAATTGGGATATATTATAATATAGGAGATTAAAAGCAGAGGGGGAAATCTTTATGCTTATGGGTGGAGGTGTGCAATGAAAAGAACTGTGCAGAGAAGGGTGGTCCGTCCCAAACGACCAAGCTATGTTCCGTTTTTGACATTGCTGGCGTCAATTCTTGTATTGATTGGCGTTTTGACCGTTTCGTTTTTGTTCTTTTTATTTTCTGATCTTTCAAGACCGAGCGTGGATCGCTTCAGTCTGGAAGTAGATTCGATTTTTCAGAAAGTGAAAGAATTTCCCGCAGTGGGCGATACGGCAGCGGTTGCCGTTGCGTTTTCGCAGACGAGTGGTCAAGAGCAGTACGAAACCGAAAAGGTAAAGGTGGACACCTTGGTGCCAAAGTCACCAGCTGCATCCGATTCGTATTTTGACGACGCAATCTTTATCGGCGATTCCATTTCAGTTGGCCTTCGTGTATACGGTGTGCTTCCGACACAGAATGTGTTGGCGGAGCAAAACGTGAACATTTTAAATCTGATTAACGGTGATGCGGTATATACGACAACCGACGGTCAGAAGTCGGCGGTTTTACCGGCGATTGACCAGCGAATCAAAAATCCGGGCAAAATTTATATTTTGATCGGTGCAAACGGAATTCCGGGGCTTTCCAATGAAGCGCATATTAAATATTATGCGCAGTTTATCGATCAGCTTCAGGAAAAATATCCGGATGCCATGATTTATGCGGAATCTGTCACGCCGATTACAGCGGATTCAAAATATATCCGCGACAGCTTTACAACAGAAAAAATCAATGATTTTAACGACAAGCTTTATCAAATGGCACAGGAGAAAGGCATCTATTATTTGAATGTACAGGAAGTACTGATGGATGATACCGGACATTTGATTTCCGATTACGATGCGGGTGACGGTATGCACTTAAAGAGCAACGGTCATAAAGCAATGTATGAATACTATCTGACCCATACAGTGGATGCGGATGGATATGCCAATAAAATCGTTGAATAAAAAAGGAGTATAGAAAATGAAAAAAGTATTAGCAGGAATGATGTGTCTCGTGCTGTTGTTTGTATCGGCAGCCTGCTCATCAAATGAAGAGGTCAAAGATGTAAATTTGACCGAAGTAATGGACGAAATTCGTGGTGCGATCGAATTCCCTGAAATGGCAGAGGTCAAGGTGAGCGATCTTGCAATGTACGGATATGATCTGACTGCGGATGATATTGCAGAGATGCAGTTTATCTTAGCAGGAAGCGGCTTTACTGCTGACGAAGTGGTGCTTATCAAATTGAACGACGAATCCAAAGCAGAGTCGGTCGTTGAGATGGCGAAAACACGCCGGGACGGCATTGCAGAGACAGCACAGAACTATACGCCGGACGAAATGGATAAACTTGATACCGCTGTGATCGGTTCAAAAGGACCGTATGTGTATTACGCAGCAACAAACGATAACACAAAAGCAAAAGAGATTCTTGAAAACGCATTTTAAGGAATCTTTGGAAAGGCGGACATCATGGTAGTAGAATCGCTTGCCATTTTATTGCTCCTGCTTATCATTGAGGTTGTATTCCTTCGCGCAAAACGAAGAGAACACGCAGTGCAGATTGCGCCGCTGCTGATCTTACCGGCAGGACATTTCCTTGTAAACCTGGTTCCGGATCTGATTCGTTTTCAGTTGACTGCTACTGTAAAGACAAGTGTGGACGTATTATGCCTTGCAATTGCTGTGTCGCTTTTGGGGATTTTCTCCGTACGGTTTACGCGTATGCGCACCAGAGCGGCATATTTACTTACCTGCGGTGGCTTTACAGTGATTTTGGGACTCATCTTTATCTATAACAACTATGTGGTATAAGACAAGTAAAAGCAGCACAGACCCCTGTGCTGCTTCCTTGGTTTGAGAGAAGAAAAAGGGAGACATTATTTTATGACGAAAAAAGCAAAACGTGTCCTTTCGATCGTTGGCATCGCAGTGATTGTGTTGGGACTTTATATCTTTTTTACAGCGCCGAATATGAATCCGCTCTATGCGGAGGGTGCAATGTTCTGGCTCATCCTTTTGACGATTGCGGTGGTTGCATTTGCAGTGCTGCGGTTTAAAAATCCGGTGTCGCAAGTAGCAAACGGGAAGGAAGTCAAATTTGACTTTGACGGATTTCCGATCAAATGGGTGGTTGGAATTTTAGCCATTTGCTGGGGTGTGTATTTTCTTGTCTATCTGATTTTTAACCCTTTATTTTTCTGGGGAAGCTATCGTGACCAGATGGCAGAGCCTGAGGTCAAGGAGTTTACCTCTGAAATTCAAACAACCGATTTAAGTCAGGTTCCGGTTGTTGACCGCGAGCTTGCACAGACATTAGCGGACAAAAAACTTGGTGAAAAGCCGTCGCTCGGCAGTCAGGTTGTACTGGGTGAGCCGACCATTCAAACAGTGGACGGAAAACTTGTATGGGTGGTGCCGCTGCATCATTCCGGTTTCTTTAAATGGCTTGCGAATATGGACGGCGCTGCCGGTTATATCGTTGTGTCTGCAACCGATATGAAAGATGTGCAGTATGTAGACAGCTACAAGATTAAAATTCAGCCGGATTCATATTTCATGGACGATTTGACACGTACCGCGCGTTTTAAAGGCGGTTTGTTTGACGGCATCACCGACTATTCCTTTGAGCTGGATGACGACGGACATCCGTATTGGGTTGTGACAACCTATCGGAATACCTGCGGTTTTTCCCTGCCGGAGGCTGACGGTGTCATTTTGGTAGACGCACAGACAGGCGATACACAGAAATATGCAATGGATGAAGTGCCAGAGTGGATTGACCGTGTGCAGCCGGAGGACTTTATCCTCGCACAGATCAATAATAAGGGACAATATGTCCATGGTATTTTCAATTTCTCGAACAAGGATAAATACGAAGCGTCGGAAGGTTCCGCGATCATCTACAATAACGGCAACTGCTATCTCGTCACAGGCATTACAAGCGTAGGCGTTGACGAGAGTACCACCGGCTTTATGATGGTGGATATGGTCACAAAAGAACCGACGCTCTATCGCATCGGCGGCGCGACAGAGTCGGCTGCTATGCAGTCAGCAGAAGGCAAGGTGCAGGACCTCGGCTATGATGCAAGTTTCCCGATTATCATGAATGTGGACGGTCATCCGACCTATTTTATGACGCTCAAAGACAGTGCACGTCTTGTGAAAAAATATACGTTTGTCAGTGTCAAAGATTATATGATTGTCGGAATCGGTGACACCATGACGCAGGCGTATGAGGATTATAAAACGGTGATGGCGAATACCGACAATACACCGCTTGATCAGGAGGAACAGGCACAGGCGGAGGAAAAAACGGTAACCGGTACGGTTTCGCGTATTAACTTTACGGTGCAGGACGGAAAAACCGTTTACTATCTGACATTAAACGAAACAGGCGCACAGATCTATCAGGTATCGATGAACCTTTCGGATATGCTGACGCTGACACAGCAGGGCGATGCGGTTTCGCTCACCTACGTGGTCGCACAGGAAGAAGGGCAGACCGTACAGGTCACTGTGTTTGAGAATCAAACGATGACGTCCGGCTCCTAAATCGAAACGAGAATCAAAGAAAAAAAGGAAGTGCAGATTGCACTTCCTTTTTTCTTTGCGGCGTAAACGTTGAATGAAGAGGCAGAGGGGACATTTTCTGCCGTTTCGGATAACATTTTGTTGCATAAAAAAGGTTCCGGGCGTGTGACAGAAAACAATCACAGAATTGAAACGGATTCCTTTTTTATGATCCCTATTCACCGAGCGATTCTTTGATTTCGCGCCCTTGTTTGAGCAGTTTGTGCAGCGCCTGCGCGTCTTGTGTATCGAGTGCGGACTGGATGTGCGTGAGGTTTTCAATCAGCGTTCCGATTTCATTGGAGAGCGCCTCACGGTTTTCTAAAAACAGCTCCGTCCACAGCGTTGCGTTGATGCGTGCAACACGCGAAACATCCCGGTAACTGCCTGCGGAATATCCTTTGTGCATCGGACAGCGAGGACTTAGCACATACGCGCAGGCAAGCGCGTGGGGAAGCTGAGAGGTATATGCGATCATCTCGTCATGGTGTTCGGGCGTTGTCCACACAACCTGCGCAAATCCGATCTGTTTTGCAAGCTCAGCCATCGTATCCGCTGCCCATTGCGGCGCCTCACAGGGAACGAGCAGATAACTTGCCTGACGGAACAGCGTCGCTTCGCTGACGTCAAAGCCGTTGCGCTCTTTTCCCGCCATCGGATGTCCGCCGACAAAATGAAAGCCAAGCGCTTTTGAAAGTGCGACCATTTGCGGACAAACAGCGTTTTTAATACCGCAGGCGTCCGTTACGATGCAGTCCGGGGAAACGCGATCGCCATAGGTGCGGACAAAGTCAACCGCGTCGTTCGGATAGAGGCAAAGCCATAGGATATCGACAGACGGAAGGTCCTCCGTATAACCGATGCGCTCAATCGCACCGCATGCGAGCGCTTGGTCGAGGACTTCCGGGTCACGGTCCATTCCGAGTACATGATGCGGTGTAAACGCGGATAAAGCTTTTGCGATGGATCCACCGATTAAGCCAAGACCGACAATCAAAATGGTTTTCTCTTTCATATGGGACTCCCTGCTTTCTAAAAAGGTACAAAAAAACAGCGCCGCAATCGCGACGCTGTCAATCAAAGCGTGTTGATTTTTATTCAGCATAAAACGCTTTTCAAAAAAAGTCAAGTACTTTTACGCTTTTATGTGATAAATCGCTTGAATTTTTATGATTTCACGACAGCCACATATGTTCGACAAAGATTTTGATGCCGATAAAGACGAGAATCGCACCGCCCAAAAGCTGTGCTTTCGTATTTAACTTATCGCCGATCCATTCGCCTATACGCACGGAAATCGTGCTTAACAGGAATGTGGAAACGGCAATCAGCGAAATTGCAAGCAGGATGTTGACAGCGGAAGCCGCGAAGCTGATACCGACCGCCAGCGCATCAATGCTTGTAGCAATCGCCTGCATGAACAGCATCCACATGCCAAACGGCTTTACAGAACAGGCTTCTTCGCCCTTGAATCCGTCAACGATCATTTTGCCGCCAATAAAGCAGAGCAGAATGAGTGCGATCCAGTGGTCAAACGCGGCAATCTGCGCGTAAAACAGCGAGCCGGTCAGATAGCCGATGAGCGGCATGAGTCCCTGAAACAGACCGAATGCAAACGCAATCAAAAAGGTGGTGCGCCATTTTGGTTTATAGCACATACCGTTCGTCATGGACACGGCGCAAGCATCCATTGAAAGACCGATGCCGATTAAAATGAGTTCAAAAATCCCCATAGATGTATTCCTTTCCGTTTGTTAAATCCGTGTGTCGAGCAGGTCTGCATACTGTGCGCGGAACTGTGCGAACCGACCCTCGTCAAGCGCTTTGCGAATGCGTTCCATCAATGTGTTGTAGAAATACAGATTGTGCATGACAGCCAGCCGCATCCCGAGCATTTCGTTTGCTTTGAGCAGATGGCGGATATATGCGCGGGAATGACGGCGGCAGGTCGGACAGTCGCATGTTTCGTCGATCGGACGGTCGTCCTCGGCGTATTTGGCATTGTTTAAGTTGATGATGCCCTGCCAGGTGTTTAAGTGACCGTGACGTGCGTTGCGGCTCGGCATGACGCAGTCGAACAGATCAACACCGCGTGCCACCGCTTCGATGATGTTGCCCGGTGTGCCGACGCCCATCAGATACCGGATTTTATCTTTTGGCATATAGGGCTCGATGACCTCGATGATGTGATACATCTCTTCTTTCGGTTCGCCCACGGCAAGTCCGCCGATTGCATAGCCGTCTAAATCAAGTTCACGGATTGCTTTCATGTGCTCGATGCGCAGATCGTCAAACGTACATCCCTGATTGATGCCGAACAGCATCTGATGCGGATTGATCGTTTCCGGCAGGCTGTTTAAGCGGTCCATTTCCGCTTTGCAGCGGGCAAGCCAGCGGGTCGTGCGTTCACAGCTTGCTTTGGAATAGGCGTAAGGCGCCGGGTTTTCGACGCATTCGTCAAATGCCATTGCAATCGTGGAGCCTAAATGGGATTGAATCTGCATGCTGACTTCCGGTGACATGAAGATTTTTCTGCCGTCCACATGGGAGTGGAACGTCACGCCTTCTTCTTTAATTTTACGAAGCTTTGCGAGCGAAAAGACCTGAAATCCGCCGCTGTCCGTTAAAATCGGACGTTTCCAACCCATGAAGCGATGCAGGCCGCCGCGGCGGTAAATCAGTTCGTCACCCGGACGGACGTGCAGATGATACGTATTGCAAAGCTCCACCTGACATTTTAAATCAACAAGGTCATAGGAGGAAATACCGCCCTTGATGGCAGCGGCAGTACCTACGTTCATAAACGCCGGTGTCTGTACCGTACCGTGAACGGTGTGAAACTGGGCGCGTCGAGCTGTTCCTTCTGTTTTGAGCAGTTCGTACATGAAAATCTCCTTTCTGTTAATCGAGAATCAGCATCGCATCACCAAAGCTGAAGAAGCGATAGCGTTCTTTGACCGCCACTTCGTATGCGTGCATGGTGTGTTCATAGCCGCAGAACGCGGAAACAAGCATAATGAGCGTACTTTCCGGCAGATGGAAATTGGTGATTAAACCGTCCATCGTTTTGAATGTATAGCCCGGATAGATGAAAATATCGGTGTCGCCGCTCGATTCGCCGAATTGACCGCGCTGTGCGGCACTTTCGACCGTGCGGCAGCTTGTGGTGCCGACACAGATGACGCGGCCGCCGTTTTTCTTCGTCTGTGCGATCAGATCGGCCGCTTCCTTCGGAATGTGATACCATTCGGTGTGCATCTTATGTTTCGTGACATCGTCTACCTTGACCGGACGGAAGGTGCCGAGTCCGACGTGAAGGGTCACCTGTGCGACGTTTACGCCTTTGTCTTTGACTTTCTGCAAAAGCTCCGGCGTAAAGTGAAGTCCTGCCGTCGGCGCCGCCGCCGAGCCTAAATCCTTGCTGTAAACGGTCTGATAGCGTTCTTTGTCGTTAAGCTTTGCGGTGATGTACGGCGGCAGCGGCATCTGACCGATCTGGTCGAGTACGGCAAAGATGTTTTCCTTGCAGTCAAACGAAATAAGCCGGTTGCCGTCGTCCTGTACTTTCGTGATCGTACCGGTTAACAGTCCATCGCCAAATGTGATGACAGCGCCTTCGCGTGCGCGTTTGCCCGGTTTTACAAGCGTTTCCCAAACGCCTGCTTCTCTTTGGGATAAGAGCAAAAGCTCCACATCGGCGCCGGTGTCCGTACGTTTGCCGTACAGGCGCGCAGGAATAACGCGGGAATTGTTGATGACAAGCAGATCGCCCGGCTTTAAAAAGTCGGGCAGATCGTAAAAATGACGGTGGAGAATCTCTCCTGTTTTGCGGTTTAAGACCATCAGCCGAGAGCTGTCACGTTTGGTAAGCGGTGTTTGTGCAATCAGCTCTTTTGGAAGATCATAAGCAAAATCACTTGTTTTCATAAAGGCGTCCTTTCTAAAAAAGTGTGCGCGTATAAAATACACATGTGTTTATTGAACAGAAAATCCGAAAAAACAGCCGGTTCTTTCATGGATTTCATTGGTTGACAATTCACGTGTGGGGTGGTATGATAAAGCAGACACAAAAGAAAAAATGAATCGGATAGAGGCCGCGGATTTCATCAGTATCTGTGCACAGGCTGCCAAGCCGTTTGACGGTACAGTGAAAGGGAAATTCGCCGAAGGTGCGCCGCCGGCAGCGGCAGCCTGATCCGGAACGTGAATAATGTCCGGATTGTCATCATACATATGGTGGAGAGCTATCGGCTATTTTTTTGATCGAAAACAGATAGTCAACACGTTTTCTATTATAGTATACGACAGGCCGGTTTTCAACCGGTTTTTTTGTTATCCGGAGAGATTTTTCCGAAAACCAATTTTGAGGAGGTTGTTTTTAATGAAACAGTTTAACGTAGGAATTATCGGTGCAACCGGCATGGTGGGTCAGCGTTTTGCCATTTTGCTCGCGGAGCATCCGTGGTTTCATGTCAAGGTGCTTGCGGCGTCTTCCCGCAGCGCAGGCAAAACATATAAAGAGGCGGTCGGCGCACGCTGGGCAATGAAAAAGCCGATCCCGTCGTTTATGGAAGATATGGTCGTTTTGGATGCAACCGCTGATATTGAAACGATTGCGTCGAGCGTTGACTTTGTGTTCTGCGCTGTCGATATGAAAAAAGACGAGATCAAAGCGCTCGAGGAAGCATATGCAAAAGCAGAGTGCCCGGTCATTTCCAATAACTCTGCAAACCGCTTTACACCGGACGTCCCGATGATTATTCCTGAGATCAACGACGATCATGCAGAAGTCATCGCCGCACAGCGCAAACGTCTGGGCACAAAACGCGGCTTTATCGCTGTGAAATCAAACTGCTCGCTGCAAAGCTACGTGCCGGCGCTTCATCCGCTCATGAAAGACTTTGAAGTGACCGAAGCGCTCGCTTGTACCTATCAGGCAATTTCCGGCGCAGGCAAAACGTTTGAAACATTCCCGGAGATCGTCGACAACGTCATTCCATACATCGGCGGCGAGGAGGAAAAGAGCGAGAAAGAACCGCTCAAAATCTGGGGCAAAGTGGAAAACGGCGAGATCGTATGCGCATCTTCTCCGGCAATCACCACACAGTGTCTGCGTGTTCCGGTGAGCGACGGTCACATGGCAGCAGTCTTTGTTCGTTTTAAAAACAAACCGACCATCGAGCAGATCAAAGAGAAATGGGCAACCTTTGCCGGTGCACCGCAGGAGCTCTCCCTGCCGAGCGCACCAAAACAGTTCTTACATTACTATGAGGAAGACAATCGTCCGCAGACAAAGCTTGACCGCGATACCGAAAACGGGATGGCGGTTCATATCGGAAGACTGCGCGAGGACAGCCAGTACGACTATAAATTTGTGTGCCTGTCGCACAACACCGTCCGCGGCGCAGCAGGCGGCGCAGTGCTCATGGCAGAGCTGTTGGCTGCAAAAGGTTATCTCGACTAATCGGAAACCTCCGCGCAGTCATCGCATAAAATAGAAAGAATACGATAACAAAAGAAAAGAGGGAGCTTGCAGTGAAGAAAGAGATTTTCTCCGGCGCAGGCGTTGCGATCGTCACGCCAATGCATCCGGACGGATCGATTCACTATGAAAAACTCGGTCAGATGATCGACTGGCAGATCGAGAACCATACCGATGCCATTGTCATCTGCGGAACGACCGGCGAGTCCGCGTGCATGACCGATCAGGAACATATCGACTGCATCGAATTTGCGGTGAAACATACGGCAGGACGTGTACCGGTAATTGCCGGCGCCGGCAGCAACGATACTGCCTATGCCGTCCAGCTTTCCAAAGAGGCAAAACAGCTTGGTGCGGATGCGCTGTTACACGTCACACCGTACTATAACAAAACGTCGCAGAAAGGATTGATCGCGCATTTTACCACGATCGCTGATGCAACCGATCTGCCGATCATCCTGTATAATGTGCCGAGCCGTACCGGTGTGAATATCAAGCCGGAAACGTATGTACAGCTTGCAAAACATCCGAATATTGTCGCGGCAAAAGAGGCAAGCGGCAACATTTCGCAGGTCGCACAAATAAAAGCGCTGTGCGGCGATGACCTCGACCTTTACTCGGGCAACGACGACCAGATCGTTCCGCTTCTGTCGCTTGGCGCAAAAGGCGTCATCTCCGTACTGTCGAACGTCATGCCGAAAGAAACGCACGATATCTGCGCACTGTTCTTTGAGGGAAAGGTGAAGGAGTCGGCGGCACTCCAATTAAAACTTCTCGACCTCATCAATCATCTGTTTATGGATGTAAACCCGATTCCGGTGAAAGCCGCGATGAATCTGATGGGCTTTGATGTGGGCGAATGCCGTCTGCCGCTCGTTTCGATGGACGATGCACAAATTGGTGTGCTCCGTGAATCGATGAAACAGGCGGGATTGCTTGCATAACTAATAAATTGCGAAAAAACTGCACACAGTCGGACGTTTTGTTTGAACTGTGTGCAGTTTTATGTTATACTGGTCGCAAACGGACGAAAAAGAAAGGAATGACGAAAAATGACACGTGTTTTGTTGTGCGGCGCCAACGGAAAAATGGGCCATGTGATCCGCAGCTGTGTATCGCAGCGGGACGATATGGAGATTGTCGCGGGCGTCGATTTGAATACAGCGGGAACCGAATTCCCGATCTATGCTTCGATTGATGAGGTGACGGAAACGGCCGATGTGATCATCGACTTTTCGAATCCGGCACTGCTCGATTCACTGCTTGCATATGCGAAACGGACACATACCCCGCTTGTTGCGGCAACCACCGGATATTCTGCGGAGCAGACTGCTGCGATCAAAGTGGCTGCCAATGAGGTGGCAGTGTTCTTTACATTTAATATGTCGCTGGGTGTCAATCTCTTGCAGTCGCTTGCAAAACAGGCGGCGCGCGTACTTGGCGGACAGTTCGACATCGAAATCATCGAGAAACACCACAATCAGAAAGTGGACGCGCCGTCCGGAACGGCGATCATGCTCGCAGAGTCCATTAACGAGGCACTGAAAACCCCGTATGAACTTGTGTATGACCGTCATTCCCGCCGTGAAAAACGGCCGGTGAATGAAATCGGTATGCACGCTATCCGCGGCGGTACGATTGTCGGCGAACATGAGATTCTGTTCGCGGGACGCGATGAGCAGATTTCGTTAAAGCATACGGCAACCTCAAAAGAGGTGTTTGCAGTGGGCGCTGTCAATGCGGCATCGTTTTTGGCAAGC
Source organism: uncultured Clostridia bacterium (assembly GCA_944386285.1). GTDB lineage: Bacteria > Bacillota > Clostridia > Oscillospirales > Ruminococcaceae > Paludihabitans. Next base: position 17,252 of record CALXAM010000017.1, read on the forward strand.
TGCAAACCGGGGCTTTATACGATGCAGGATTTGCTTCAATCAACCGGCAATAAGGAGGATAACGCATGAAGCTCAGACATCAAAAAAATGCGCGTTCGAAAAAGCCAGTGGTGATCGTGCTGATTGTCGTGCTCGTTTTGCTGTTGGCAGGCGGTGCGGTGTTCGGTGCGATGGTGCTGTTAAACAAAGACGCAGTTCCGGCAGGACCGGCGGATGCGGAATCCTCCGTATCGTCCGAGGAGTCGTCGGAACCGATTCCGGAGCCAACCTCCGCACGGCTCATTGGCTTTGGCGACGATCTGATTCATGTTTCGATTTTTAAACAGGCGAAAGCGCGTGCAACCGATGGCGGCTATGATTTTTCATATGCGTATGAGCCGGTCAAAAATCTTGTAAACCTTGCAGACATCGCTTCAATCAATCAGGAAACGGTGATGGCGGAAGGCGTAGAGCCTTCCGGTTATCCGCTGTTTAACTCGCCGCAGGATCTTGCGTATTGCCTTGCGGACATGGGCTTTGACCTTGTCAACGTGGCGAATAACCACTCGCTCGATCAGCGCGCAAGCGGCTTACAATCGACACTTGAGCTGTGGAACAGCATCGATTCGGTTCAGACGACCGGCGCTTACTTAAATGAAGAGGATTACAGCAACATCCGTTCGATTGAGAAAAACGGCATCACGTTCGGTTTTATCGGTATGACAGAGCTTACAAACGGCTTATCGCTGCCGGATGACACAGAGCTGATTTTGCTGAGGACACAAAACGAAGAAGCGGTGAAAGCAAGAATCGAAGAGGCACGCGAAAAATTTGATGTCGTCGTGGTCAATGTTCACTGGGGCGTTGAATATACATTTACTCCAACGGATTATCAGCGTGAGTTTGCGCAAAAGCTTGCCGATTGGGGTGCAGATATCATTATCGGTCACCATCCGCACGTCATTCAGCCGGTGGAATGGGTGGAGCGTACGGATGGCAGCGGCAAAGCGCTTGTTGTCTTTTCGCTCGGCAACTTCATTTCCACACAGGAGATGGGTGCAACGATGATCGGCGGCGCGCTGGACGTTACAGTGGAAAAGGAATATGAAAACAACACCGTTTCCATTAAAGAAGCGCGGTTTATTCCGCTTGTCACACATTACGGTTACGGCAAATCGGATGTGCGTGTCTATCCGCTTGACCAATATACCGACGAGCTTGCGGCAAAGCACGGCATTCATCAGCATGTCAGCCGGTTTGATCTTGATTATATTAACGAGACGGTTGCTTCGGTCATTGACGAGTCGTTCTTAACGCCATACCAGTAAACCGTCAAAAAAGGGAGGGTTTATCCATGCATGTGATCCATGAAGTGTATTTTACCGAAAATGTCGCGGTGCTGTCGTTTGACAATGCGCCGGCCAACAGTCATTTTTTAAGCGAGCTGTTTTGCAGTGTAGCAAAGGCAGGCGTCAATGTGGATATGATTTCGCAGACGGCGCCCAAAGGAGAAAAAAACACGATTTCGTTCACCGTTGCAGACGAAATGGTGCCGACTGTGCTCAAAGTGGCAGCGTCACTGTCTGCAAAAATGCGGCCGATGGTATCGACCGGCAATGTTAAAATTGCACTCTATGGTGAGGAAATGCCGAGTAAGGTGGGCGTTGCAGCAGAGGCGTTTGCGTTGTTAAGCGAGGCAAACATTGATATTTTGCTCATTACCACTTCGGAAGTGGATATCTCGCTTGTGGTGCGCAGCGCCCAGAGCGACCGCGCGTATGAAATTTTAAAAAAAGCGTATCAAAAAGCATAAAAAATATTTGACAAGTACCACTTGACATGATAAAATAATAAGGCCGCATGTATAGGGTTTTTAAGTCAAAGCTTTGTGCTTTGCCCCGAACACAGCGAGATTATGGAAAAGGCAGGTGCCTTCTTAGAAATGTACGCAATTATTGAAACTGGTGGAAAACAGTACCGTGTCAGCGCAGGTGACCAGATCTTTGTTGAGAAACTCAACGTCAATGAAAACGACACTGTTGAATTCGACAAAGTCATCGCTGTTTCCGGCGACGAAGGAATGAAAGTCGGTGCTCCGTATGTTGACGGCGCAGTTGTCAAAGCAACCGTTGTCAAAAACGGCAAAGACAAAAAAATCACAGTCTTCACTTACAAACCGAAAAAGGGTTCTGCGCGCAAACTCGGCCACAGACAGCCCTACACAAAAGTAAGAATCGAAGCAATCAACGCGTAATCCAATGATTACGGCAGAGTTTTTTTTACGGGGAGAGCGGTTTTTAGGCGTTTCGGTACGCGGACACGCCGGCTATGCCGCATATGGACATGACGTCGTTTGCGCTTCGGTTACTTCCGCTGTGGAGTTAGTCGCAAACGGTATTACGGAGATTTTAAAGATTCCGGCTTCGGTCGGTGCCTTTGAAAACGAAGTACGCATTGACCTTCCTCCCGATCTTCCGGTGGAAGCGGAGCAGTTTTTAAAAGCACTGCGGCTTCATCTGGAACTTTTAAAACAGGACTATCCTGAAAATTTACGATTGACCGATACGGAGGTGTAGATCATGTTAAAACTGAATATGCAGTTTTTCGCACACAAAAAAGGTGTAGGTTCCACAAAGAACGGCCGTGATTCCGAGTCGAAACGTCTTGGCGCAAAACGTGCTGACGGCCAGTTTGTGTTGGCAGGCAACATCCTGTATAAACAGCGCGGCACACACATCCATCCGGGTGAGAACGTCGGCCGTGGTTCTGACGATACACTGTTTGCAAAAATCGACGGCGTTGTCAGATATGAGCGTATGGGACGTGACCGCAAAAAGGTCAGCGTTTACCCTGCACAATAATCAGAGTTTTCACAAAAAGGCGTGCCGGTCGGCACGCTTTTTTTGTGGAAACTCCGATTGATAAGAAAAGGAAAATCCGGTATAATAAAATTGGTTGTTTTTTAGATACCAGAAAGAAACGCATCAGAAAGGGAATGCTATGTTTATTGATCGTGCAAAAATAACGGTTCGCGCCGGCAATGGCGGCAATGGTGCGGTGAGCTTTCGCAGAGAAAAATACATCGCGGCAGGCGGACCGGACGGCGGTGACGGCGGAAAAGGCGGCGACGTCATTTTTGTTGTGGATAACAATATGTCGACACTGGTCGATTTTCGCTATAAACGCAAATATATTGCCGAAAACGGCCAAAACGGCGGCGCAAAGCGTTGTTCTGGAAAAGCCGGTGCGGATCTTTTGGTAAAGGTGCCGCGCGGCACACTCGTGCGTGAGGCGGAAACCGGCCGGATTTTGGCGGATCTTTCGTCGGACGAGCCGGTCGTCATCGCAAAAGGCGGAAAAGGCGGTGCCGGAAACTGGCACTTTGCAACAGCGACACGTCAGATTCCGCGCTTTGCAAAACCGGGCAAACCGGGTGACGCGTTTGAGCTGTCACTTGAGTTAAAACTGCTTGCAGATGTCGGACTCGTCGGATTCCCGAACGTGGGAAAATCGACGCTCATTTCCGTTGTCAGTGCGGCAAAACCGACGATTGCAAACTATCACTTTACAACACTTACGCCGGTGCTTGGTGTGGTACAGCTCGAGGCCGGTAAAAACTTTGTCATGGCGGATATTCCGGGACTCATCGAGGGCGCCGCGGACGGCGTCGGCTTGGGGCATGACTTTCTGCGGCATGTCGAGCGCTGCCGCTTGATCGTCCATGTGGTGGATGTGTCGGGAATTGAAGGCCGCGATCCGAAAGAGGATTTTAAAATCATCAACCGTGAGCTTGCGAATTTCAGCGAGGAGCTTGCCGGCCGTCAGCAGATTGTCGCAGGAAACAAATGCGATATGGCGACGCCGGAGCAGATTGCGTCCTTCCGTGCGTTTGTGGAGGAACAGGGCTACCGCTTCTTTGAAATCTCTGCGGCGACCAATCAGGGAACGCGTGAACTGATCGGTGCGGTTGCACAGACGCTTGATACGCTGCCGCCGATTAAACAGTATGAGGCACAGCCGCTCACCGATGCGGAGCGGATGCAGCGCGATGCGGTCTCCCGTTCGTTTACGATTGAGGTGGAAAACGGCGTGTATTATGTGGATGCCGATTTCTTGGAGCCGGTGCTCATGACCGTCAATATGGACGACTATGAATCGCTGCAATACTTCCAGCGTACACTGCGCCAAAGCGGCATTATCGATGCGCTCGAAGAAAAGGGAATCAAAGAAGGCGACACGGTCGATATCTTCGGATTCCAGTTTGACTTTGTCAAGTAATCAGAAAGGATGAGAGAATGAAATCATTATCATCCGATGAAATCAGAATGATGAGCCCGTTAGGGCTTGCGTATATCGGCGACGGCATTTATGAGCTTTTGACGCGTGAGCACATCGTTTCCCGCGGCAATATGCCGGTGGCGAAACTTCACAAAGAAACGGTGTCACTTGTCTGTGCTGCGGCGCAGTCGGACGCAGTTGATGTGATTCTGCCGATGCTCGATGAAGAGGAAACGGCTGTGTATAAGCGCGGACGCAACGCGCACGGCAGCCAGGTCCCCAAAAACGCCGATGCCGTGCAATATCGGCGGGCAACAGGGCTTGAGGCTTTGTTTGGATATTTGTATTTAAACGGCAGAATGGAGCGGATTCACACGCTCTATGAAGCAATTTACAGTGCTGCCTGCCGTCCATAGAAAGGAGAAAACCATTGGGAATCAGACGATTGTTTTCAATGAACCAAAAACCGGCAATCCGATGGACGATTGATATTATCTGCACGATTTTCGGCTCGTTTTTGTTTGCGCTCAGTACACATGTGTTTTCTGCACCAAACCATTTTGCGCCGGGCGGCGTGACCGGTATTTCGACGATCATCAACTTCCTGACCGGCATTCCGATTGGTACGATGACCATTATCATTAACGTGCCGATCGTTATTTTGGGTGTTTGGAAAATCGGCTGGCACTATATGCTGCGTTCGATCATCTCGATTTTGGCCTATTCAATTTCGATTGACTTTGTGTTGGTCAATGTACCGGTGTATACGAACGATAAAATGATTGCCTGCATCTTCGGCGGTGTGCTGATGGGATGCGGTGTCGGCATTGTCATGTCGCGCGGCGGTTCCACAGGCGGTATGGATATCATCAATAAGCTGATTCAGCGCCGTTTCCCGCATTTAAAGCTCGGTCAGGTTACGTTTTCGACCGATATGGTGATTGTGGCAACATCGGCAGTGGCATTTGGCAGTCTGGAGCCGGCGCTGTATTCGCTTGTTTGTCTGTTTATTTCCGCTTCCGCACTTGATACCGTGCTATATGGATTTAATAAATGCAAGGCGCTGTATATCGTATCGCAAAAGCACGAAGAGCTTTGTCACCGGATTCATTCGGAGATGAACCGCGGCGCAACTGTCTTGCGTTCCTATGGTTCTTATACCAATGAAGAACGCCCGACCATTATGGTCGCGGTCAAACAGGCAGAATATTATAAACTGCGTAAAATTGTGCAGCAGACCGATCCGGATGCGTTTATCATTATGACGAGCGCCTCGGAAATTGTAGGCGAGGGATTCGCAACCGGAAAATAAAAACCCTTCCGGACACTGTGCCGGAAGGGTTTTGAAAAGAAGATCAGTCGTGTGTGGAAGGGGTATTTGTTTTATTCTGCATGGACGGCTGACGCTGTTTCATTTGCGCCTGCTTTTTTGAGCTGTTTTTAGTGGATTTTTTTGCGGGTGCATAAGAATCAGAATACGACTGTGTGTCGTTTACATTGGTGCAGTCCATCGATTGCTGATACTGCTTTTTCATGGTTATCACCTCTTTCGCAATTAGTATGTGTCAGTTATCATAAACTATCAATGGATGATTTTCCCGTTTGGATATTTTAAACGGGTTTAAAACAAGAAGAAAGGTTTGAGAGAATATGTCCGGACATTCGAAATGGAGTACAATTAAACGGAAAAAAGGCGCAAACGATGCAGCACGCGCAAAAGTGTTTACAAAAATCGGCAGAGAGATTGCAGTCTGCGTCAAAGAGGGCGGTCCTGATCCGGCAGCAAACGCGAAACTGCGTGATTTGATTCAGAAAGCAAAACAGAATAACGTACCGAACGACAACATTGAGCGTGTCATCAAAAAAGCGGCAGGCGACGGTGAGAAAAACAACTACGAGTCGGTGACCTATGAGGGATACGGCCCGAACGGTATTGCAGTCATCGTGGAAACACTGACTGATAACAGAAACCGTACCGCAGGCGACGTGCGTCACTACTTTGATAAATTCGGCGGCAACATGGGTCAGCCGGGCTGCGTATCATTCATGTTCAGCCAGAAAGGCATGATCGTCATTGAAAACGACGGCCTGGATGAAGAAAAAGTCATGGATGATGTCATGAATGCAGGTGCTGATGACTTTACATTCTCTGAAGATGCAGTTGAGGTTGTAACTGATCCGGCATCGTTCTCTGAGGTGCGCGATGCACTCGAAGGAATGGGCTATACCTTTGCTTCTGCACAGGTGGAGCAGGTTCCGTCTACTTATACTGCAATTGATGATCCGGACGTCCGTGTGAAAATGAATCGTCTGCTGGAAGCACTCGAGGATAACGACGACGTGCAGGAAGTTTGGCACAACTGGGAGAATCCGGACGAAGACGAATAATTCGCGCAGGGAATCTCTTTTTCAAATATTAAAAGAACACAGATCTGATCTTTGCGTCTAAGGTCAGATCTGTTTTGTTATCTGCACATCATTGACAAGCAGGGAAAAAACGGGTACCATTAAATTCAGAAATGAGGGATTTGATTGAGAAGGGAAAATGATCTGGAACATGACAGTGTAAAATCGCTTGTTTGGCGCATTGCGATTCCCAGTATGCTTGGACAGTTTGTCAGCGTACTCTACAGTATTGTAGACCGTATCTATATCGGAAATATTCCAGAGATTGGGGATCTGGCGCTTGCAGGCGTTGGTGTGTGCGGACCGATTGTGACGATGATCGGATCGGTTGCATTTTTAGTTGGCGTGGGCGGTTCGCCGCTGATGAGCATTCGTATGGGGGAGAAAAATATGGATGCCGCACGCAAAACATTGGCAAACTGCTTTTTGATGCTTTTGGTGTTTGGTGTCTTGATGATGGCGATTATTATGCCGATGACGACACCAATGCTGCGGCTGTTCGGCGCTTCTGACGCGACACTTCCGTATGCGAAAACGTATTTTCTTGTATATATGTGCGGCACAGTGTTTGCGTTAATGGCGACGGGACTTAATCAGTTTATCATTGCGCAGGGGTATGCGAATACCGGAATGAAATCGGTCGTGATTGGCGCAGTTCTGAATATTTTATTGGACCCGCTGTTTATTTTTGTGTTCCATATGGATGTAGCAGGCGCTGCGCTTGCGACCATTTTGTCGCAGCTTGTAAGCTGTCTGTTTGTTCTTCGGTTTTTATTCGGCAAATATGTGCCTGTTCGCATCACGTTTTCAGGATATAACCTTCGTGTAATGGGAAAGGTTTTGCTGCTTGGATTTACGCCGTTTTTGATTATTGCGATTGATAACGTGATGATTATTGCGATGAACGCTGTCTTGCAGCATTACGGCGGCGCTGCACAGGGCGATACGCTCATCACATGTGCGACGATTGTGCAGAGTTTTATGCTTGTGATTACGATGCCGTTAAGCGGCATTACGGGCGGTACCCAGACGATTCTCGGTTATAACTACGGTGCAAGAAGAACGGATCGCGTGATGAAAGCACAGAAGTATATTGTGCTGCTTTGTGTTTTATTTACAGCGATTATGTTCGTGATTGCATGGACGGCAGGGCCGTTGTTTATCCGGCTGTTTACACAGGATGCAGCGCTGATTGATCAGACGGCTTGGGCGATTCGTGTGTGTACGTTGGCAATCATTCCGCTGGGCGTGCAGTATGAACTTGTCGATGGGTTCACTGCGATCGGTAAGGTGCAGTTTTCACTGCCGCTTTCGTTTTGGCGCAAGCTTGTGTATTTTTTAGCGGTTTTTCTGATTCCGGTGTTTTTCGAAGTCCGCTATGTGTTTTTTGCCGAAACGATTTCGGATATTTTGGGGCCTTTGGTGACAATCGTCGTCTATCTTATTTCAATGAAAAAGCTGATGCGTGCGCGTCAGCCGGTTGAAACGGCGAAAAAAGCTGCGCTGTGACCCCGTTTTTTTGAGGCAGCATCCGAATTCTATATGATGTGGAGGGAGATTTATGCACGACGAGCCTGATATTATCACACAGGTGCTGTGTGCAAAAAAGAGCGCCGAGGCGGCGGATCGGCTGATTCGTTCGTATCTGCCGTTTATCCGATCGGAAACATCCCGTTTTTTAAACGGAAAGCGCGTGAGTGAGGAAGACGATGAAATGAGTGTTGCGATGACAGCATTTTACGAAGCGATTTTGCATTATGAAAAGCATCGGGGCGCGTTTTTTAAATATGCGTCGCTTGTCATCAAACGCCGTTTGATCGATTATGCGAGAAAAGAACAGCGGCATCAGGGGCATTTATCGATTGATCAGCCGTCTGGTGAGGAAACGTCTGGAACGATCGGTGATACGCTTGCCGACCCGGATCATCCGACGGAGCGTTACGAACTTGTGACAGCAACCCGCCAAGAGATCAACGAGCTTTCGGCACAGCTTGCCGATTTCGGTATTTCGTTTTCGGATATCTCGGAAAATTGCCCGAAGCAGACGCGCACACTTGAAAGCTGTTCGCGCGTGCTCTTATATGCAAAGGAAAATCCCTCTTTGCTCGAAGAGCTGTTACAGACAAAGCGGCTTCCGATCACTGCGCTTTGTGCAGGCACAGGTGTGGAGCGGAAAACACTCGAGCGCCATCGAAAATATTTGGTGGCGCTGATGGTGGCGTTTACAAACGGATATGAAATCATTCGAGGACATCTTTCTCAGGTCCACGGGAAAAAGGAGGCGTCAAGATGAGCTATCTTGTGATGGAATGCCACATGGGCTATGCGGTGGTATTGGATGAATACGGACGCTTTTTAAAGGTGGTCAATCGCCATTATGAAGTAGGGCAGACCGTATATGACGTCATTCCGGTCAGAGAAAAACCGCAGACGGCTGTGTATATCCGCGTGGCGCGGATTGCGGTGGCGGTTGCGGCGTGCTTGCTGTTGATTGTGGGCGGCGCGTGGTGGAACTGGTGGATGCCGTATGGGTCTGTTTATATGACGATCAATCCGGAGGTACAAATCGATTTAAACCGGTATGGCGATGTGCTCAACGTCACCGGTGTCAATGAGGATGGCAAGACGCTGCTTTCCGGTTATACGTATCAGGGAAAAGAAAAAGAGCAGGTGTTAAAGGAGCTTGTCGATCGCGCCATCGAGCTTCAAATGCTCTCCGCCGGCGGAGAAGTGAAAATCGATGTGTCCTCTTCAAACGAAACGTTTGTAAAAGATACCGAAACAACACTCACTGATACGATGCGCTCGTATTTGGATGAAACGATCGGATTTACAGTTCTCATCGACGGCAATTCACTGGCACCTCAGCAGGAATCGAGCATCGAAGCACCGGAGAGCAGTTTGGATACATCAAGCGAAACCGTGTCTGCGCCGGAATCGAGCGATCATGATGATGACGACGATGATGATGATGACGATCATGATGATGACGACGATGATGATGACGACGATGATCATGACGATGACGATGATGACGACGACGATCAAAAACACTGAGGAAGATTAAACAGAGAAAAGCATCAGCTGCGGCTGATGCTTTTTTGTTTGCCGGCATGCGGTTAACATACGTTTGATATTCATTTTACAAGAACCCGCGTGTACCGTTGCCGCAGTTTTGCTACAATGAATCTGTTCAAAAGTAAAAGGATTTGAAAAGAAAAACGGAGGAATGGATATGAATCCAAAAGGGAAAATTCTCTCTGTGTGCATGGCGGCGGCAATTACTGCATCGTCGTTTGTGATGCCGGCCGGATCGGTTTTGGCGCAGGAAAGCGTACAAAGCGATCAGCCGAATGGGGAGAATTTGTGGATCACAGAAATTTATCAAAATGACGTCAAACGCGAAAGCGTATACGGAAACAGCAGCGATCAGATGGAGTTTGTGGAAGTCACAAACACCACCGATCGGGATATTTCGTTTAACAAGGAATTCGGCTTGTGGTACGAATACAAATCGGGCAGCGATTATACGATGAAACAGCTTACGGTACAGACCGTTGACGGCAGCGACGAAGTTGTCATCCCAGCAGGAGCGACAGCAATTTTCTGGAGTCAGCGTAAGGACACCGACAGCTATGCAACGGAAGAAGAATTCCGCGAAGCAATGCGCGTTCCTGATGATGTGCGGGTATTTACGATGAGCGGTCAGAACGGCTTTGCTGAAAATGACCGCGGATTCGCGATTAAAACAGCATCCGGCGAGGTTGTTTCGCATTATCGCTACAATCAAAACGCAACCGATGAGGTAACGGCAGACGGCCTTTCTGTTCAGCTTTCTGTGCCGGATTTCGGCAGTGAGATGCTTGTGTATCAGGCGAAAAAGCCGACCACTGCAGGTGTTGTGTCGTTCCGTCAGCTTAACGGACAAAAAGAATTTACCGTGCCGACAGAGGATCCACAAGGCGTTTACATTACAGAGATTCGTCCGAATGACTCAAACCGTGACGCTGAGTTTGAGGGCAGCGGCGTAAACGATCTGATGGAGTGTGTGGAACTTACCAATACAACCGATCGTGCGGTCGATTTAAACAAAGAGTACGCACTCTACTATCGTATCAAAGAGAACAGCACGGTTGAACTTCCGATCATGGACTGCAATTTCTCCTCGGAGAACTGTGTGATTCCGGCACATGGAACCGCTGTGATCTGGTGCTATCGAAAAGAGAATCTCGGCGATATCTATAAACGCTTCCCGACGGAAGAGGATTTCAGAGAAGCATATGGATTGTCTGATGACGTGCCGGTTTACATCTTTACCGCACAAAATGGTCTTGGCAACACGTTTCGTGGATTTGAACTGTATCAAAAACAGGAAGACGGTTCAAAAACACTCGTTTCGGGTTACTTCTGGGACGGTTCTTCCGATTTGAAAGACAATAAGAGCGTTGATTTAAAAGTCAATCCGGAAGGCCCGCAGATGCTTGTTTACCGCTCACAGTCCACAACCAATATGGGCGTTGTCAGTGAGGAACAGCTTTGCTACGCACCGGACGATCAGTCCTCACCGGAGCTTGCGCAGCTTGAAGAAGTCACTTCCGTAGAGCAGGGCGAATTCGTACGGATTCCGTATTCGTATGCAGGCAGCGATACGATGCCGGTACGTGCGATTGAACTGTTTTACAAAACATCCGAAATGGATTCATATGTAAGCGACCGCACCACAAGCTTCGCGATCTATAACAAATGGTATGCGTACATTCCGTCGGCAGCCATTTTGAATGCGGACTATGTAGACTTCTATGTCAAAGCAGAGAACGATTACCGTACCACGATGACACCGGTCAAACGTGTGACAGTCAACCACTTGGATGACGGCGTCGAGGGCTTGCGCGTCAATCTGGATACAAGCAAAACACTCAGCGGAACCGTACCGTTCAGTGCAAAAGACTTCTCCGATGGTTCCGCAGTATTGACCGCGCAGGTAGACGGCACAGCGGTTTCGTTAAACAATACGATGGAAAACGGCGCATTCTTTACGTTCTCCTACCGTGGTGTGGACAGCTACTTCCAGAACGCGCTGACAACCGGCAGCACAGTCATTCGTCACTTCTCCAAATCAAGTGAGATTCCCACCGATTCCTCGATGTCGATTCTCGTTGACGAATCGCTGTTTACCTATCATGAGGATGGCTCGGCAACGATTGAGCTGACCCTTCGCACCGGTACATACGGCTCGCCGTGGGAATGGGATACCGATGCAAACAACGATGACTTCTATATCAGTGATATGGCGCTTTCTATGACAGACGGCACAGTCATCCGTCCGGATTCTGTTGTCAGCGAGACCGGCGCCGATCTGAGCAAAGAGACAGAAATCAAAGTCGGCGACAGTGCAGGATATAACCTGTATGTCACCATGATGTTTACACTGCCGACAGGTGCCGCAGATGCAGTATCGGGCGAGATCGATACCACAGCACTTGCTGACGGCGAACACACCCTTACCGTGGAAAGCACTTCCGGCTTGCGCCAGAATGTAACCTTTACAACCGATAATACACCAGAGCAGACTGTCACAGAAGAAGAACCGGCGCTTCACATGGATCTGACCGTTTCGGCATCGAAATATCCGGCATCCGCACAGGTAAACGGACCGGAGGACACCGATGAGGTGAAGCTCTATAACGCAACACCGCTTGATGATATGAAGGTCTACACCGGCGCAGGCGACAGCACTGCAAATGCTTTGGCGGCACAGGGCTTTGGCACTTCCGCTTCGCAGAATGGACAGATTCCATATCAGATCTTTGAGATCAGCACAGACGGCGCATCAGAGGGCACGCTTCGTGTGGATGTTGACGCTGTGTCAAACGACGGAAAAGACGTAAATCTCTACGCAAAATGCACCGAAACCGGTGAGTGGGAACTGCTCGATACCGTCTATGAAAATGGGAAAGCGACCGCAATCTTTACGATGGACGACTATGTCGAAAACGGCAAAGTGGCCATCCTCGCACAGGCACGCGGCACAGAGTATACGCCGTATACCGAGGAGCAGGCAACAGCCGATACCGTGAAAAACGATTACGAATGGGATGGCACCGCAATTCCGGAACAGTACGACTTTGCACTGGCATGGATCACCGATACCCAGTACTATTCCGAGCAGTATATGCAAAACTTCGATATCATGACTGACTGGATTGTCGACAATAAAGACTCGCTCGGCATCGAGTATGTGCTTCATACCGGTGACATTGTCGATGAATTCAACGAGGAATACCAGTTCATCAACGCATCTGAACAGTTAAAGAAATTTGAGGACGCATCGCTTCCGTACGGCGTGCTGGGCGGCAACCATGACGTTGCACACGGCAACGCAGTGTATGACCTGTATACGAAATATTTCGGTGCATCCCGCTATGAGAACAATCCGTGGTACGGCGGCACCTACGATAACAACAAAGGCCATTACGACTTTGTAACTGTTGACGGTGAGGAGCTTCTGTTCCTCTATATGTCCTGGGATACCTCAGACGCTGAGATCGAATGGATGAACGAGGTGCTTGCGAAATATTCGGATAAAAAGGCATTCATCTGTATGCACCCGGGCATCAACGCAAACGCTGAACCGGATTACTTCAGTGACCGCGTGATGAATGAAGTGTGCAGCAAAAACCAGAACGTTATTGCTGTGCTGAATGGCCACTATCATGGTTCTTCGTTAAACTTCGTCGGTTTTGACGACAATAACGACGGTGTGGAAGATCGTGTGGTATACCGCATCTGCACCGACTATCAGAGCGCAGAAGGCGGCGGAAGCGGCTATGTGAAGATGCTCTACTTCGATCTGGCAAACGATAAGATCTACTTAAACTCTTATTCGCCGGTACTGGATGACTTTAACTACTATGACCGTGAAAAACTCGATTCATACGGTTCGGGTACTGTCGAGTACGATATCGACATCACGGAGCTCTCGGTTGACTTTGACCGTGAGGAAGAAAAAACACTGACCGTAAGCGATGTTTCCGCTTCCGTGCTGACGAACGAGCTGGTCGGCGGCGGCGAAAACGGAGCAGAGATTCCGCTTTCAACGAAAACGGGCGAGACCGCTACAATCTATGCAGTTGCATACGACAGCACAGGCAAGACAATCGCATATTCCGATGCAGTGACCTACACGGTAAACGATGGAACGGTTGATCCGGAGGAACCGGGCGATGGCACGCAAGGTGGCGGCGAAATGCCTGACACCGGCGATCAAAATGCAGCGCTCCTGCTTTCCACATTGCTACTGGCAGCTGCGGGACTCAGCGCAGGCGGATTAAAATACTGGCTGCGCCGCAGAGCAAAATAATTCATTCATACGTATCCGTTAGCAAGAAAAAACTCCTGTCGATTGACAGGAGTTTTTTGTACCGTGTTTTACCGAGTGAAGAGACTAAGAACACGAAAAGCCTGTATGTTTTCGCATGCAGGCTTTGTGCGGTTTGATGATGAATGGTAAGAAAAAAGAACCCTCCGTGCGGCGAAAACGCCGTCGGAGGGTTTTGTTTGTGTTATGCACTCATGATCTCGGAGATTGTTTTCATAATCTCGTCATGACAACCACCGCAGCCGGTTGAACATTTGGTGATACGCTGAACGTCAGCAAATGCTTCTTCCACTTCGGTAAATGTTTTGTTGTTGTGCAGTGCGTTTTCTACATCAAAATACGTCACTTTTTTGCAATGGCAGATTTCGTAGTTTTCTTTCATTTCTTTCATGAAAACCGGCCTCCTTTATTCGATAAAGATCTCATTGTGATTACAGTGTACCATATCAAACGCATTTTGACAAGGTACCCAAATGGAATGTGTTTTAAGATTGCGGTTCGTTTAATACCGACTCGTAGATTTTAAGCAGCTGCTTTCCAATCTGCGACAAGTCTTTATCAGAAACCAGTTCATATCCCGCATCCTTTAAACACGGCAATGTGTGCTCACAGATTCCACGAATCCGCGCTTCAAACTCATCGATTGTCTTTGCTTTATACACATTGACGCCATCGGTCAGCCATGATTCATAAATCGGAATATCGCGGATTAAGGTGTTTTGCCGGCAAGCCAGCGATTCGAGCAATACAATGCCTTCCGTTTCCTCGTATGTTGGGAACAGGAACAGATCAGCGCCCGAATACGCGTTTCTAAAATGTTCCGGTTCTACATAGCCCGGGAAAAACAGGTTTGGAAGCTTTGTTTTTACCGCTTTGCGCACTTTGTGCGGCACTTGATAAAGCGGTGTGTAGCCAAACCAGACAAACTTGTATTCCGGCATCCGCTTTGCAAGCTCGACGAAGTCAAGAATGCCTTTGCGTTCGATGTATAATCCGACGGAGATTATGACTTTGTCGTCCTCGGAGAATCCGAACTGTTTGCGGAATTCTTTTGCACGTGCTTCATCGTAGCAGAAAAAGTCAAGCTCAATGCCATTTGAAAGCGCATAAATCGGCTTTTTAATCCCGTATGCTTCGATCAGCCGTTTGGAGTACGGCGTAGGAGTGATGAGTGCGTCTGCTGTATTATAGCAGCGCACAATCCATTTTTGAAACAGCGGCGCAAGCATATTGGAAAACATAAAGGACCGCTCAAAATCCTCACGGGTGGAATGTGCATGATAAATCACTTTTTTGCCGTTTTTGCGGCATTTTTTCGCCCAGAAATAGGAACTCGGGAAAATGGTATTGATATGGGCGATATCGAACGAATCGTTTCGATCGGTTGTATATTCGATGTGATTCAGTGTGAGCGCGCGTTTTTGGTGTTTGATCGCACGTCCAACCCCTGAACGGCCGACGCTGTGCAATCCGCCGCTGTAAAGCTGAACTTTCATAGAATATATCGTCCTTCTTTCCTCTTAATAATCATAGCCCATCTGTAATGCGCGCAGATTCGGCTCAAGCAAATGCTGTTTTCTTGCTGGGATACACCGCTTCATCGCTTCTTTTAAGACGTCCATCGAGCAAAATCCCGTTGCTTTGAGCGTCTGACCCAGCATGATGATGTTTGCAAGTCCATGCAGGCCGTTATCATTTGCCATCTGCGTTGCAGGAATTGCACACACAGTGATATCATCACGTGTGGAGTCCGCTTCGATCAATGTGGAATCGAGAACCACGGTACCACCCGGCTGAACTTCATTGATGAATTTATCATAGGACGGACGGTTCATAACGATCAGTGTTTTCGGATTTAAAACGATCGGGCAGCCGATTGGTTTATCGTCGATGCAAACCGAGCAGTTTGCGGTGCCGCCGCGCATCTCCGGGCCGTAAGAGGGGAGCCAGGAAACTTGTTTTTCTTCAATCATGCCGGTGTATGCAACGATCTTTCCGGCGAACAAAACGCCCTGACCGCCGAATCCGGCAATCAACATATGTACGCTCATCAGAATACCCCCTTTTCGGTTGCGTCTTTATAACATCCGAGCGGATAGTAGGGGATCATGTTCTCTTTGAGCCATTTGAGTGCTTCAACCGGCTCGAGTCCCCAGTTGGTCGGACAGCTTGAGAGGACCTCGACAATCGAGAAGCCTTTTTTCTCAATCTGTGCGGTAAATGCTTTTTTGATCGCCTTTTTCGCGTTGCGGACATTCGGAACATCCGTCACGGTGACACGCTCTGCATATGCAACGCCGTCGAGTGTGGAGAGCATCTCGCACATCCGGATCGGATAGCCGGCACGGGTGACGTCACGGCCGTACGGTGTGGTCTGTGTGACCTGTCCCGGCAGGGTGGTCGGTGCCATCTGACCGCCGGTCATGCCGTAAATTGCGTTGTTGATAAAGATGATGGTGATATTCTCGCCGCGGGTTGCCGCATGAACGGTTTCTGCGGTGCCGATTGCAGCCAAGTCACCGTCGCCCTGATAGGTGAATACGATGTTGTCCGGGTTTGCACGTTTTGCGCCGGTTGCAACAGCCGGTGCACGTCCGTGCGGTGCCTCGATCATATCGCAGTTAAAATAGTCGTATGCCATAACCGCACAGCCGACCGGTGCGATACCGACGGTTTTTCCGAGAATACCAAGTTCCTCTAAGCACTCTGCGACCAGACGGTGTACAATGCCGTGGGTACAGCCCGGGCAGTAGTGGAAGACCGCGTCTGTCAATCCGTTTGTCTTATGAAATGATGCCATTACTCAGCACCTCCCGCATATTTTTTAATCTGGTCAAGCACTTCTGCCGGTGTCGGAACAATACCGCCCGTATGACCGAAGAAGTGAACGTCGCACTGTCCGTTTGCGTACAGGCGAACGTCGTCCACCATCTGTCCCATGCTCATCTCGACGGTAATCATATGGTCGACACGTGCAGCTGCGTTGCGGATTGCCTCTTCCGGGAACGGCCAGAGAGTGATCGGACGAATGAGACCTGCTTTGATGCCGCAGGCTCTTGCGTCTTCGACTGCGCTTCTGACGACACGTGCGGTTGCGCCGTATGCCACCAGAATGATCTCTGCATCGTCGGTGAGGTATTCCTCGCAGCGGACTTCGTTTTGTTTGATGATGTCATAGCGTGCAAACCGCTCGCGGACGGTGCGTTCGAGCTCGTCCGGCTGCAGATACAGCGAGTTAATGATATTCGGTTTGCGTTTTCCCTGTGTGCCGGTTGTTGCATACGGTTTTTCTGCCGGTTTCGGTGTGATTTCCGGGAATTCAACCGGTTCCATCATCTGACCGAGCATACCGTCTGCCAAAATGAGCGCCGGCATCCGATATTTTTCTGCTAAGTCAAATGCAGTACCGATCAGATTGACGATTTCCTGAACAGTTGCAGGTGCGAAAACAAGAAGCTGGAAGTCGCCGTGACCGAGCGCTTTGGTTGCCTGCCAGTAGTCCGCCTGAGAAGGCTGAATGCCGCCAAGACCCGGACCGCCGCGCATGACGTTTAAAATGACGCACGGGAGATCGGAGCCTGCAATGTACGAAACGCCTTCACTTTTTAAGCTGATGCCCGGAGAGGACGAAGAGGTCATTGCGCGGACACCGCACGAAGCAGCGCCGAGTACCATGTTGATTGCTGCGATTTCCGATTCTGCCTGCAAGAATGTGCCGCCGATTTTCGGCAGGACTTTTGACATATATGCGCTGACCTCAGTCTGGGGGGTAATCGGATAGCCGAAGAAATGAATGCAGCCGTTGCGGATCGCCGCTTCCGCGATTGCTTCATTTCCTTTCATCAAATATTTTTCTGCCATGATTGTTTCTCCTTTGTTAGTCTTCGATTGTGATGACGCAGTCGGGGCACATCGTTGCGCACATTGCGCACGAAATGCAGGCGGCTCTGTCGGTAATTTCCACCGGATTATATCCTTTGCGGTTTAACCGCGCGGTGTCGATGACAAGGATTTTTTTCGGACATACGGAAACGCACAGTCCACATCCTTTGCATCGTTCATAGTTAATGTTGAATTTTTCCATGCTCTTGTTTCATCCTGCCTTTCTGTTTGATCGTTTTATTAAGAAGTATGGTCTTCCTGATCGGTTTCCCATGGCGCTTTGACAAAGCGTGTCACCAAAAACGGATCGGGGAGGCCGGATACCGGCTGTGTAGTACAAGTGCAGACAAGCGGCAGACCCGTCTTTGCACAGACGTCTGCTGCAAACGACACAGAGTCAAGCAGAATCTCCGGCGTTGTCTGCGGTCCTAAGTTTGTGTTGTTGATAATTCCCGTTGCCAAGAGACGTGCGGCCTGCTCGATCTCACGAAGCATGGAGACAGCCTGTGAGGAGTCCTTTGTCAGATAGCGGCGCGCATTGACCACACAGAATAAGTCATAGCCGCGCGCTTCGATTTTTTTTGCATATCTGCCAAGCGCAATCGCGCCCGCATCGTCGCCGCCGACATCCACAATGACCATACGCTCCGTTTGCGAAAATGCTGCATCCACAGAGGCGGGCAGCACCGGAATATCCAAATTGGAATTGGCATAAACAGGTGCGATGACTTGAATGTCGTGCGCTTGCAGTGTGGGAATAAAATCTGCGGTGCGGAAATAGGGGTTTACGATGTCAAGATCAATGATCGTGACAGGCTGACCCGCTTGCGCGGCGGACAGTGCAAGATTGACTGCCGCGTTTGTCTTTCCGCTTCCGTAATGACCGGTGATGATCGTGATCGGTTTGTTTAAAATTTGCAAAAGATTCACCGCCTTTCCGATCATTATACCACATTCTGTTTTATTTTTGTAGAGGGAATTTCATGTTTTTTTAGTTTTTTAAAACGATAAAGTGAATCACAAGAAAATCCCCTCCGGTTCAGAAGAAGAGACTCCAAACCGGAGGGGATTGAAAGGTTATGAGGGATTACGAGAACTGTAAAACAGAGTCCGGCAGATCGGTCTGGTCAGCCGAAACAGTGAATGTCAATGTGACATCGGAAGGAATTTGTTTGTACAGTTTTTGAAGCAGTACGCCGAAGCCTTCGTAGTCTTTTTCACCGTCTTTTGCGCCGATTCTTAAAATACCGTCCACAAAGATCTCTTTGATATCATAGTTACCAGCAAGGACGCCGGAAACAAAGCCATAGAATGCATCGTATCCCTGAATTGCATATTCGTCAGCGTCAATCAAACGGACTTTATGATCAAGTTCAAACGTGAGTTTCATACTTTTTTCGATGCAAACGACATTGCCGTTTGTGGTGTTGACTGCGGCATTGACTTTGTCGATCAACAGCTTTGTTTTTCCGCTGCCTTTTTTGCCGATAATCAGTTTAATCATAGTTTTGTCCTCCATTACTTTTAATTAGAAACCGGTGGGACACCGGGAATCTGCTTATTCTGCGCCGAGTTTTGCCTCTAAAGCTGCTTTTTCTTTTTCATAGCCCGGTTTGTTTAAAAGTGCAAACATATTCTTTTTGTAGCTTTCAACACCCGGCTGGTTAAACGGATTGACGCCCAGTACATAACCGGACAGACCGCATGCTTTTTCAAAGAAATAAATCAAATAGCCAAGTTCAAACTCGTCAATTTTCGGCATTTCCAAAACGAGGTTCGGAACGCCGCCTTCTGTATGTGCAAGGATGGTGCCCTGCATTGCTTTGCGGTTGACTTCGCTCATGTTCTTCTCAGAGAGGAAGTTTAAGCCGTCAAAGTTTGTGGGATCTGCTTTGATGAAGAAATCTTTCTTCGGCTCTTTGATATCCACGACTGTTTCAAACATAACGCGGGAACCGTCTTGGATAAACTGACCCATTGAGTGCAGGTCGGTTGAGAAGATGGCACTGGACGGATACAATCCTTTGTTGTCTTTGCCTTCGCTCTCGCCGTAAAGCTGTTTAAACCACTCCGCCATCATGGCAAATGCCGGATCATAGGAAACAAGGATTTCGATTGCTTTGCCTTTTCTGTAAAGCGCGTTTCTGTATGCAACGTATTTATAGCAGTCGTTTTTCTCGATATCCGGTTCTGCATATGCTTCGCGTGCAGCAGCAGCGCCTTCCATCAGCGAACGGATGCAAGCGCCCGAAACAGCGATCGGAAGAAGACCTACAGCGGTCAATACGGAGAAACGTCCGCCCACGTCGTCCGGAATCACGAAGGTTTCATAGCCTTCTGCGTCGGACAGCTCTTTTAATGTGCCGCGTGCCTTGTCGGTCGTTGCATAGATACGTTTTTTCGCTTCGTCTGCGCCGTATTTGTTGATTAAAAATTCGCGGAACACACGGAATGCAAGCGCCGGCTCAGTTGTGGTGCCCGATTTTGAGATGATGTTGACGGAAACGTCTTTGCCTTCGCACAGCGAAAGGATTTCATTCAAATACGTCGGGTTAATATTGTTGCCGACAAAATAGATGTCCGGTGTGTCTTTCTTTAAGTTATTGTAAAATGGCGATTTTAACAGTTCGATCGCAGCGCGTGCGCCTAAGTAGGAGCCGCCGATGCCAATGACGATCAGCACATCGGAATCATTGCGGATTTTTTCTGCCGCTTTTTCAATGCGGGCGAACTCTTCGCGGTCATAGTTGACCGGCAGATCAATCCAGCCTAAAAAGTCATTGCCCAAGCCGGATTTGTTTGTCAGCATTTCCTGTGCCGCTTTAATCTGCGGTGCCATACCAGCCAGTTCATCCGCAGCGATAAACTGTTTTACATATGTATCATTCAGTTTGATTGCCATGATGTTCATCTCCGTTTATACAGATTAGGTTATGGTTTAATTCTACAATAAAACGGAGAATGATTCAAGTCTTTTTATATGATTTATGAAAAAATTTTATGAACATCTTTACCGAAATGCAAATGTGCGGGAAAATAGCAGACAAATTGCCGACCACAGTCCCATTTTTGGGACATCACCTGCGGCAACGATCGGGACTTTTTGTGTAATCGATCCGGCGGTGATGGTGAGTGTACCAAGTTCCTGCCCTTTTTTGACGGGCGCATCAATCGTTTCAGGGAGAGAAACCGTTTCTGTCACCGATTCCTGATCGGTCTTTTTGATTAAAAACGTACTCACGTCCATGGACAGGGAAACCGATTCGCTTATTCCGTGGACGACCGGAATTGTGCCGAGCGATTCCGCTGTGGTGGTGGGCGTATAGTTTACAAACGACGCAAAACCGAAGTTTAACAGCGCACGCGCGCTGTCAAACCGCTCTGCAGAGGTGCTGCATCCCATGACGACGCTGATGAGTGAAATGTCGTTTCGCACGGCAGCGGCGCTTAAACAGGAACCTGCGCCGTCGGTTGTGCCCGTTTTAACACCGATGCAGCCGTTATAAAACCGTACAAGCTTATTGGTGTTGACGAGCTGCGTCTGTCCGCCGCGTAGCGTATCCATCCAGATGGAAAGATACGGCGTCACACATTCGTGGGTTAACAGCTCCTTTGACATGAGCGCGATATCATATGCGGTGGATACGTGACCGTCTGCGTCAAGGCCGGTCGGATTTTGAAACACCGTATTTTCCATCCCCAATTCTTTGGCGCGTTCATTCATCTGCGCAACAAAGGCTTCCTCCGTTCCCACCAGATGCTCCGCGAGCGCCATGGAAGCATCGTTTGCACTGCCGATCGCCGTCGCTTTGACAAGATCTTCCACGGTCATTTCCTCGTTTTCTTTGAGCCAGATCTGGCTGCCGCCCATACTGACGGCGTGTGCCGACGCCTTGACTGTATCGGTCAAGGACAATTCGCCGTTGTCAATCGCTTCTGCGACAAGCAGCAGTGTCATGACTTTTGTAATGGAAGCGGGCGGGAGCGGTTCATGTGCGTTTTTTTCATATAGCACCATGCCGCTTTTCGCATCAATTAAAACGGCGCTTTTTGCAGAAACAAGCAGCTCCTCCGTGCCGGCTTCCTCCGCAAGGCAAACGGTCTGCGAAAACACACTGCTTACGAGTAACAGACTCATCAAAAAAGCGAGCCATCGCTTCATAGAAATCTCCTCCAAAAGTTTGTTTGATTATTGTTATGCGCCTTTTCAGATGTTCATGAACTGTGATGCGGATAATTTCTTTAAAAACCGCATACGTATGACAAAAAAGGAGGAGAGCGCATGGAACAAAGTCCATATGAGAAGATACAGGAAACAGTCGATCAACCCACCAATGAAACAACCGGCGAATCAAAAAGTGAGCCCTCTGATCTATCCAGCGTGCCGGACGGTGTACAGGAAGAAACGGCACAGCATGAAAAAGCGCCGCGCCGGGGCAATTCTTTTTTTGCCGTGCTTTATATGCAGACGGTCATCTGTATCGGGATGGCGGCGGTGTTTCTGTTCGGAAAGCTTTTGATGCCGTCGGCCGCGGCGCTCATTACCGATACGGTCAAACGGCTGATGACGTCCGATTTTTCATTTCACGATACTCTCACCGACAAGGTGAGTCAAACAATCCTTGAGATTTTTACTTATGAGGCTGCGGCAGCCGGCACGGATGGAGAGGTTCCCGCAAACGCGACGCTTGCACCGGTTGTCTATACGGGAACGCCCGTCTTTCCGCTCGAAGAAGATGCGTACCGGCTGAGCTCCCCGTTTGGATTTCGCACACACCCGATTTCGGGCGGCCTTGATTTTCATACGGGCGTTGACCTCGCAGCACCCGAGGGAACCCGTATTTTTGCGGTTGAGGACGGGACGGTGATCGAGAGCAGGTATGATGATGCGTACGGCAATTTTGTAAAGATCGACCATGGCAACGGCTACTACACGTATTACGGACATTGCAGCGAACGGATTGCGCAGAAGGGGATGCGCGTACGCGGCGGCGATGTGATTGCGCTTGTCGGATCAACCGGCAATTCCACAGGGAATCATCTGCACTTTGGCGTGATTACGGAGGGACTGTATGTCAATCCTGCGTATTTGTTTGAAGTGTTGTCAGACGAGCCGGTCTCGCTTCTTTTGGAAAGTGAGGATGCGGAGTGATCCGGTTTGTACTGCGCGGATTTTCTGTCGAGATTACGTTTTTATTTGTCGTCACGGTTGTGTTTTGTCTCATAAGCGACCAGACGGGCATTGCCGCGATGGCGCTGTTTGCCTGCTTTTTGCATGAGTGCGGGCACCTGCTGGCGTTTTGTCTGACCGGACATATGCCGCGCGCGCTCATTTTTGAATTGACAGGCATTCGTTTGGTGCCGCCGGTTTCCTATCCCGGCTTTTTGGGCGCGCTGTTCATTCAAAGCGCAGGGATTCTTGTCAATCTGACGATGGCGGTACTGTGCCGGGCCCTTTCGCAGGAAACCGCAGCGGCGGTTCACTTGCTCTTAGGGCTTTTTAACGCACTGCCGCTTTCGACACTCGACGGCGGACAGATTCTTTTGCTGCTGCTCACAAAATGGTTTCCGGTCAAAGGCGCGTCCGTATGTACAGCAGTTGACGGGATTTGTACGGCGCTTTTGTGTGTAGGATGTATCCTCATGTTTTTAAATGATCGGGGAAATCTGACGCTGCTTATTTTTTCGGGCGGGCTGTTGTCGGCGCTTGCAGGCGGAATATTCGGCAAACGAAAACACCGCCGTGCCAAAGCGCACAGCGGTGTGTAAAAGCGATCAGCCGCCGATCATCGCAGGCAGATCGGCAAGCAGGTGAAGCAGAGAGTCGTATCGTTTAAATAAAAGTGCGGCTGTTTCGTCGTCTGGCGCTACCTGATCGGGAATCATGACCGGTTTCATCCCTGCCGCAAATGCGGAGCGGATGCCGTTTTTTGAATCCTCCACGGCGATGCAGTCGGCGGGCGGTGTGTGAATCGCACGGCATGCCATCTCGTAGATTTCGGGATGCGGCTTGCTGTGGACGACCATATCGCCTGTGATGATTGCGTCAAAATCATCAATGATCCGTGCCCGCCGCAGATGGGACAGCACACTCGGTTTTGAAGTGGAGCTTGCAAGCGCGGTGGGAACCTTGTGTGTACGAAGCCACGAAAGAATCTCATACACACCGGGTTTCATCGGAAGCTCCTGCTCAATCAGTTCATGAAATTTTGCGCTGCTTTGCGTTTGAAATGCATCGTATGGAAAATCAGCGCCGTAAATGGATAAAAACATCTCGCGCGTGTCGCTCCGGTTCATGCCGATGGCACGGAGAAACACCGGCTCAAAATGTTCCTCGATTCCCATTTGGTGCGCGGTGTAAAACCATGCCTCACGTGAGATACGCTCCGTGTCAAACAGCACCCCATCCATATCGAATACGACCGCTTTGATCATAAAAAAACCTCCTCTATTCGGTAAAACATAAAATGCTGCCGCAACAGCGGCAGCATTAAGTGGCTGTTATTTCCGCTCGGAAAGCGGTACGTATGCGCGGCGTTCCTGCACGTTTTTGTATGCGGGACGGATGATTTTTCCGGCATTGACAAGCTCTTCGATCCGATGCGCGCTCCAGCCCGAAATTCTTGCGATTGCAAAAATCGGCGTGAACAGCTCGGACGGAAGTCCCAGCATATCATAGACAAAGCCGCTGTAGAAGTCGACATTTGCACTGACGCCTTTGTAGATCCGGCGTTCTTCAGCAATGACTTCCGGCGCCAAACGTTCGACTGCGGAGTAGAGTGCAAACTCTTTTTCTTTTCCTTTTTCTTCCGCAAGGCTCTTGACAAACGATTTAAACACGTTTGCACGCGGGTCGGACAGTGAGTAGACGGCATGACCCATACCGTAAATCAGTCCTGCGCGGTCAAATGCTTCTTTGCGCAGTAATGCACGCAGATGATCACGGATTTCGCCTTCGTCGGTCCAGTCGTGCAGCGTGTTTTTCATGTTTTCAAACATCTGCACCACTTTGATGTTTGCACCGCCGTGTTTCGGACCTTTGAGCGAGCCGAGCGCTGCGGCGATAACGGAGTAAGTATCTGAGCCGGAAGAGGTGACGACGTGTGTGGTAAAGGTGGAGTTGTTGCCGCCGCCGTGCTCTGCGTGAAGGATCAGCGCAAGGTCTAAAATGCGCGCCTCAAGTTCGGTGTACTGACTATCCGGACGGAGAATGTGCAGAATGTTTTCCGCGGTGGAAAGCTCTGGGACCGGACTGTGAATAAACAGGCTGTTGCCGTCGTGATAGTGGCTGTATGCCTGATAACCGTAAACGGAGAGCATCGGGAACAATGCAATCAGCTGCAAGCACTGACGCAGCACGTTTGGAATGCTCGTATCGCTTGCGAAATCATCGTAGGAATACAGTGTCAGCACACTGCGCGCGAGCGTGTTCATCATGTCGCGGCTCGGCGCTTTCATAATGATGTCACGGACAAAGCTTGTGGGAAGCGAACGGTATTGCGCAAGCAATGCTTGAAAATCGGCAAGCTGTTCTTTGTTCGGCAGTTCGCCGAATAACAGCAGGTAGGTCGTTTCCTCAAAGCCGAATCGTTTGTCGCGGACAAATCCTGCGACCAATTCTTCCACGTCAATGCCGCGGTAAAACAGTTTGCCCTCACAGGATACTTTTTTTCCATCAACGATTTTACTCGATTGAATTTCTGAAATTTCTGTTAAACCAGTCAGGACACCGTTTCCGTTTAAATCACGCAGTCCGCGGTTCACCTCGTATTTTGTGTACAGTGTCGGATCGATTGCACCGTTTTCCGTACATAATTTTGACAGCTCGAAAATTTCGGGAGTAATTTCGGAGAATTTGTTCTCGTGATGCTGCATCATATGATCTACGCCTCCTTTTAGAATATGAAAAACTAATTTTATCCATAGTAACACAAATTTATGTCTATATTATGTCTAAAACAAAAGATTCGCACAAAATTCGAAAAAAATCAAAAGGATCTTTCTTAAATGCACAAGGCTTTTGCAAGAAATGTATATTTTTTTCTCGTTGCAACATAAAAAAAGGTATGATATGATGAGGAGAGGAGGGGATTTTCATGAATACCTGTTTTGATTGGGAAGGAAAAAAAGCCGTCTTTTTAGGCGACAGCATTACGGAAGGCTGCGGCGTTTTAGACAAACAGCAAATCTATTTAGAGGAAGTCAAACGCCAGCTTCATTTGCGTGAGGCTGTAAACTACGGCATCGGCGGTACGCGGATTGCAGCGCAGGCAGATGACGAGGGCAACGCGTTTTCCGTGCGGTATGCTAAAATGGACGATGACGCCGATTTGGTCGTTGTGTTCGGCGGAACGAATGACTTTGGTCACGGTACTGCACCGATCGGTTCGCCGAATGATGAAATCTGTACGACCTACTGCGGTGCGTGGAACGTGCTGCTGCGCGGACTGATCGAAAAATATCCCGCGGCAGTGATCGTGATGATCACACCGCTCCACCGTGACAACGAAACAGAGGTCAACCGTACGACCGGCTTTACGCTTGCGGAATACGTTTCGCTGGCGCGCGCTGCGGCGGAGGAATACAGTATTCCCGTGCTCGACCTATACCGTGCGGGCGGCATTGTACCGAGCATTGAGGCAAATAAGCAGCGCTATTGTCCGGACGGGCTCCATCCGAATGATGAGGGACACCGGCTGATTGCAAGAAAACTGATTGCCTTTTTAAAGACAGTGTGAATGAGGAAAAGAGGAGAAGACAATGAAGGATTCAGAGCAGTTGTTATCGTATAGTACGCCATCTGCGTGCGGTGTGGACCCGCGCGGCGTTCTTCGCATGATCGAATTGTTCCGCGAGCGGGATGCCGGAATTCACGGATTTATGCTTCTTCGGCACAATCAGGTGTTTGCCCAAGGATGGTATCATCCGTATCAAAAAGAACGCACGCACACGCTGTTTTCCTTGAGCAAAACCTTTACCGCAACGGCTGTCGGCTTTGCCGTGCAGGAGGGGCTGCTGACTGTGGAGGACTACGTGGTCGATTTCTTCCCGGACAAAGTGTCTGATGCGGTGTGTGATAATATGCGCAAAATGAAGGTAAAGCATCTGCTTACCATGAGCACGGGACACGATCCGGCGCCAAATATTTTTGATGAGACAAAACCGGATTTTGTTCGTTCGTTTTTGCATACAGACGTGCCGAAAACACCGGGTACTTATTTTGAATATAACAGTGCCGCGTCCTATATGCTGTCGGCAATCGTGACGCGTGTGACCGGACAGACCGTCAGCGATTATTTAAAACCGCGGCTGCGTGATCCGCTTGCGCTTGGCGCATGGGAGTTTAACAAGTGCCCGGAGGGAATTGATTTAGGCGGTTATGGTCTGCACGTTACGCTTTTGGCGATTGCAAAATTCGGATTGCTGTTTTTAAATGAAGGCAGCTTTAACGGAAAACAGCTGTTGAGCAAAGAGTGGATCAAAGAGGCAAGCAGTGCGCACACACAGAGCCGCGGCGATGCAGGTCCCGATTGGCTCCAGGGATACGGCTATCAGATGTGGCGGTGTCAGGTTCCGAATGCGTTCCGCGGCGACGGTGCGTTCGGTCAGTATATGCTTGTTTTGCCTGATCAGGATATGGTCATTGCGATAAACAGCGGCTCAAACGGATTGCAGACTGTGCTGTCGTCTATTTGGGAGTCGATTCTGCCCGCATTGCATGACGAACCGCTTACTGGGATGGAAGCGGAGGAACAAGCACTTGCATCCGCACTTTCCTCCCTTGCGATTGACTGCGTAAGCGGAGAAGGCAGCGTGCCAAAAGAGGTGCTGTCCCGTGTGCTTTTGGTGGATGAGAACCCATTGGGACTCACAAAGCTTGTGTTAGGTGCATCTTCTGTGACACTGTCTTTCGGTGAAGAGGAAGCGGTTATCCGGTTTTCACAGTCGTGCTATGAAAACGGTCAGACTTTGTGGCGTTCGGACGCACGGGAAGAAGGACTTCTGCTTGGCGATTATGCGGCAGCATTTGCAGGCGGCGATCCGATGAAACTTCGTGTGGTCTGGTGCAATACGCCGTTTATCGATGACTGGTCGTTTACTGCCGACCATAAGGGAATGACGGTGCAAATCCACAGAAACTGCACAATGTCGGGCAAAAACGACATCACCTTATACGGCACTTGGGACGATCACGCAGAATAAAGGGAAGAATAAAACATCGCCTGTTTTGAATTTGAATAAAAAAGAAGGTTGTCATGATGAAATCGTTTCGTGAGCTACCCGATGGATATACAAAGTATTTTGCGATTGATCTGCAAAAGGAAAAAAAGACGATGATCCTTGTGAATCTGTTGTCCTTGCTGATTGCAGTGGTGATGATTGTTCCTGCGTGTTTTTTTGTACCGATTTCGATATCGCTCAGTACAGAAGCCGAATTAAGAAACCTGCTGACAAAGCTTACGGTACTTCTTGTGATGGATGTCGGATATTTGTTTTTGCATGAGCTTACGCATGGCGCTGCAATGAAGATTTGCGGGACAGAGAAGATTAAATATGGGTTTACCGGGCTCTATGCCTATGCCGGAAGCGACGAGTATTACGATAAGTCAGCTTATCTTTTTATTGCGCTTGCACCGGTTGTGTTATTTTTTGTGCTTCTTGCAGTTGTCAATGCACTGGTGCCGCTCTCCTGGTTTTGGGTGATCTATCTGATTCAGGTCATCAATGTTTCGGGGTCCGTAGGGGATCTTTATGTAACATTCAAATTGCTGAGAAAGCCGAAAGATTTGTTGGTGAAAGATGCAGGCGTCAGTATGACAGTTTATGTGCAGGAATCATTGGCAGACAGGCAATAATTCACGATTGCAGATTCATTTTGTTGATTTTTTGACAGCAGAAAAAAGCAGAGCACAGGATTGCTCTGCTTTTCTTTATAAAATAAAAAGTGAAAGCCGTTCTTTGCCGTCGTTTTTAGAGGAAGCTTTTTTGCATAAACACAGGCAAGCAGTTGCATTTTTTGAAAAAAGCCGATATAATGAAAAGGATCAATAAGAAGGGGTGCGCCTGATGGATATTTCAAAGAATTTAAAAACGTCTGCGATCGGCGGATTTAAAAAAGAAGAAGTTCTCTCGTATATTGACCAGCTTGTCGCACAGTACGAGGAGGAGCGCAAAAATCAGGCCAAGGAACTGGAAGAAGCGAACAGCCAGATTGCATCGCTTAACAGTATTGTGGACGAGCAGTATCAAAAGCTGATGCATTTGTCAGCAGAACGTGATGAGCTTAAGGTGAAAGCGGCAAAAGTGGACGAGATGAAAGCACAGCTTGCACCGTATCAGCAAGCACAGCTGACGGCGGATGAAGTGGCGCGCAAGGCGGCGGAAAAGGCGCAGGCAACGGAAGAAAAGCTGCGTCTTTTATTAAGAGATGCTCAAGAACGCGCCAATGTGATTGTGTCCGAGGCGAATGAAAAAGCAAAACAGATCACAGCGGCTGCCGAGGAAGAAGCGCAGCAGCGGATCGAGAGTGTGAAAAAAGAGGAGTTTTTGCTCCGTCAAAACGCGCAGCACGAACTTTCCCATGCAAAGGAAGCGGCACAGCAGCAGCTTGCCGAGGCGGCACAGGCCGGACGCGACCTGCTCGCACAGACACGGGAGACGATTGCACAGAAAACTGCCGCGTGTGACGAAAAGGAAGCGCATGTCAAACAGATGCTTTCTGAGGCACAGCAAAAGAGCGATCAAATGCTCAGAGATGCCAAAATTGCGGTCAAGCATGAGCACGAGCGGTATGAAAAGGGACTGCGTGACTTAGAGCTGCAAAAGTCCGAGCTGCTGCGTACGCTTGACGAAATGAAACTGGCAGTGCAGGCGATCGCAGTGGAGCGAACGGTCTATACGGATGAGGAAATTGCCGCGCAGTCGCGTCAGGCAAACACGGAAACCATTAAGAAACGGTTTGCGGAATTAAACCAGAAAAATCGGAATCCGGGATCGTTTCGCCGGTCATAAAATCGTTTAAAAAGGGCATTTCCCCGCATCTTACGTTTTAAAAGGTGCGGGATATGTTTATTATACATATTTCTTGGCAAAAGGAGAAACAAAAGAGGGTATGGGGACACAGCAGATTGCGGGAAAACCAAAATTTGTACGCGAGCGGACATTTTACAAATCCATGTTTGCGCTTGCCGTGCCGGTGATTTTACAAAATATTGTGGTGTTTTTAACACAGATGCTTGACACCGTCATGCTCGGTGAGCTTGGCGATGTGGCAATGACGGCATCGTCACTTGCAAATCAGCCGTTTTTTATTTTCAACATGCTGACGTTCGGTTTAGGCAGCGGTGCGGCGGTTTTGACGGCGCAGTACTGGGGCAAAAAAGAGATCGAACCGATTCGTATGATCTTAACGATGATTGTGCGTGCAACCGTATTGATCGGCTTATTACTGACGATCGTTTCGCTGTTGATTCCGGAGCAGCTCATGATGATTTTTTCACCTGATCCGGACGTTATCCGTGAGGGCGCTGCCTATATGCGCATCATGTGCATTTGCTATGCGTTTTTCGGTTTTTCAAGCTCGTTTTATACGACGCTGCGCAGTGTGGAGTCGGTAAAAATTGCAGTGGTATCAAACGTTGCCGCACTGGTTGTAAACGGCGGACTCAACTACATTTTGATTTTCGGAAAATTGGGACTTCCGGCGCTCGGTGTGCGCGGTGCGGCGATTGCAACGCTGTGCGCCCGTCTGGTAGAATTTTTGATCGCCGTGATTTATATGCTGTTTTTTGATCGAAAATTAAAGCTTCGGCTTCGTGAGTTTTTCCGGTTTGATAAGCAGCTTTTCTTTGATTTGGTTCATATCAGTACACCGGTTGTCGTAAATGAGGTGATGTGGGCACTCGGTACCTCGATGCAGGCGCGTCTGCTCGGCCAGCTCGGTACACAGGTCGTTACGGCGAACTCGATCGTCAGTATCGTGCAGCAGCTTGCAACCGTTATGGTGTTCGGTGTGGCAGGCGCTGCGGCAGTACTTATTGGAAAGGCGATCGGTGAGGGCGATATGGAAGAAGCGCGCAACCGCGGCTTTACGTTTAAGTGGCTGTCGGTCGGCGTCGGCGTGATTGTATGCGTCATTATTTTTTCGCTGCGCAGCGTAGCCGTCGATTTTTATAACGTGTCAGCAGAGGCGAAGAGTTTTGCGTATGACATGATGCTTGTCACATCCATCGTCGGCTTCTTTATGTCGATGAGTGCTGTCGGAATCGTAGGAATTCTGCGCGGCGGCGGCGATACGAAATTTTCTTTAAACGCGGAGATTTTTGCACTGTGGGCCGTTGCGGTGCCGGTCGCGTATTTTACAGCATTTGTGCTGCACTGGCCGCCGATTTTTGTCTATTGCATGATTAAATTGGATGAGCCGGTGAAAAACATTTTGATTTGGATTCGTCTGCGCGGTACCAAGTGGCTGCGCGATGTGACGCGTTCATAAACGACGGCCAAAGGGGGAATAAGGATGGCAGTCAATATTTTGGCGGAGATTGAGCGGCGAATGCCCGAATTTTCAAAGGGGCAAAGAAGCATTGCCGCATATATTCTGTCGCACTATGACAAGGCTGTGTATATGACAGCCTCGAAACTCGGCGCGGCGGCGAATGTCAGTGAATCGACGGTGGTACGGTTCGCATTTGAAATGGGATTTGAGGGATATCCCGAATTGCAGGACGCGCTCAAAGAGATGATAAAAAGCAAGCTGACCGCAGTGCAGCGAATCCGTGTGGCGGATGAGCAGCTCGGCGGAACAGATATCTTAAATAAAGTAATGAATGCCGATATCGACAAGATCCGGCGTACCATGGAAGAGACGTCGCGCGCTGATTTTGAGGGCGCAGTGGATTCCATTGTATCGGCAAAAACCATCTATATTATCGGTGCGCGCAGTGCGCTTGTACTGGCGCGGTTTATGAATCTTTACTTTAACATTATTTTTGAAAATGTGCGTTTGATCGATACGACCAGCTCGACGGAGATGTTTGAGCAGATTATGCGTATCGGAGAAGGCGACGTCATCATCGGATTAAGCTTCCCGCGCTACTCCAAGCGGAGTGCAAAGGCGCTTTCGTTCGCATCGAAAAACGGGGCGAAGGTGATTTCGATTACCGACAGCCGCTCGTCGCCGATTGCTGAGATGGCCGATTATTTCTTGCAGGCGCGCAGTGATATGGCGTCGTTTGTCGATTCGCTTGTCGCACCGCTAAGCCTGATTAACGCCCTGACGGTAGCGGTCGGCCTTCGCAAAAAGGAAGAGCTGACACGCACGTTTGAACGGCTCGAATCCATTTGGGACGAGTATGACGTTTACCAAAAAGCGGAGGAACTGACATGAGAGAAGCGGATGTGATCGTTGTCGGCGGCGGCGCTGCCGGAATGATGGCGGCTGCGACTGCTGCCGAATACGGCAAACGTGTCATTTTGGTGGAGAAAAACGATCGGTTCGGCCGTAAAATTCTCATCACCGGAAAAGGCCGCTGCAACGTGACAAACGACTGCGATACGGACACGTTTTTTCAAAACATTCCGACGAATCCGAAGTTTTTATACAGTGCGTATCATGCGTTTGACACGCAGGATACGA
Organism: uncultured Clostridia bacterium; assembly: GCA_944386285.1. Classification (GTDB taxonomy): domain Bacteria; phylum Bacillota; class Clostridia; order Oscillospirales; family Ruminococcaceae; genus Paludihabitans. Next base: position 49,810 of record CALXAM010000017.1, read on the forward strand.
AACAATGGTTTGAATCGCGCGGCGTCGCGCTGAAAACAGAGCGCGGCAACCGGGTGTTTCCTGTTTCCGATCATGCGTCGGAGATTGCCGCAGCGATGGAAAATGCTTGCCGTGAAGCCGGTGTATCCATGAAAAAAGGCGAGGTTTTAAAGATTTTAACGCAGGACGGCGCTGTATGCGGCGTGATGCTTTCCGATCAGACAACGCTGCAAGCACCGGCGGTCATTGTTGCGACGGGCGGCGCTTCGTACCCGTTAACCGGTTCGACCGGTGACGGCTATCGGTTTGCAAAGGAAGCGGGACATACCGTCGTACCGATTCGGCCGTCGCTTGTGCCGCTTGTGAGCGAGGATGAGGACTGCCGTGATTTGCAGGGACTTTCTTTAAAAAATGTGACGCTCTCACTCGTGGACAATCAGACGGGGAAAACGCTGTTTTCTGAGCTTGGCGAGATGCTGTTTACGCATTACGGCATGTCCGGTCCGCTCGTGCTGAGCGCTTCGTCACATCTAAAAACGATCGAGCCGGGACGCTATTCGGTTGTGATCGACTTAAAACCGGGGCTCGACGAAAAACAGCTTGATGCACGGATCTTACGTGACTTTGCGGAATTTTCAAACCGTGACTTTATCAACAGCCTCTCAAAATTGCTGCCCAAAAAGATGATTCCGGTGATCGTTTACCGCTGCCGGATTCCTGCGTTTTTAAAGGTCAACAGTATTACAAAAGAACAGCGGCACACGCTTGTTTCACAGATCAAACGGTTTGTCGTTCCGGTGGATGGGTTTCGGCCGGTGGAGGAAGCGATTATCACATCGGGCGGCGTAAACTGTGCGGAAGTAAATCCGCGTACGATGGAATCAAAGCGGGTCAAAGGGCTTTATTTTGCCGGCGAGGTGCTGGATGTGGACGGTTATACAGGCGGCTTTAATTTGCAGATTGCGTTTTGTACCGGACACGCCGCAGGACTTTTTTGCTGAGCATTTTTGAGGAATCGTTTATCAACCAAACAGGGGGTTTTTTCATGTTTTCAGTAGCGATTGACGGACCGGCGGGCGCCGGTAAAAGTACGGTTGCACGCCGTGCGGCGGCTGCGCTCTCGTTTATCTATGTGGATACCGGCGCGCTTTATCGTGCGGTCGGCTATTGTGCGGCACAAAAGGGCGCGGATACCAAAAACGCAGCCGAAGTGGAACCGCTTCTTGATTCGATTTCGGTCGATCTGAAATTTGTAAACGGCGAACAGCGGGTGTTCGCAAACGGCGAGGATGTTTCCGAAGCGATCCGTACACCGGATATGGCGATGCACGCGTCAAATGTTTCAGCGATTCCGGCTGTCCGCGCAAAGCTTCTCAGCATGCAGCGTTCGCTTGCTGCACGCAACAATGTCATCATGGACGGACGCGATATCGGTACCGTTGTACTGCCGAACGCACAGGTCAAAATCTTTTTAACTGCGTCGGCTGAATCGCGTGCAATGCGCCGCCTTTCCGATCATAAGGCGCGTGGGGAAGAGATTTCGTATGAAACGCTGCTTGACGAGATCAAACGCCGTGATGAAGCGGATTCGACTCGTGCGACTGCGCCGCTCAAACAGGCGGATGATGCTGTTTTGGTGGATACAACCGACCTTTCTTTTGAAGAGTCGGTCGAAACGGTGATTTCGCTCATCCGAAAAGGGATGGAGCAGGAAAGAGGATAAGAGGGGAGAATACGATGGGATTTTATCAGTTTGCAAAACCGATCGTTCGGGTGGTGTTGTTCCCGTTTTATAAAATTGAGTCGGATTTTGCGTGCGAACCGCCCAAGGATGCGGGCTTTATTCTGGCGAGCAATCATGTGAGCGATATGGACCCTGTGATGTTTGGCCTTGCGTTTCCAAAGCCGATTCAGTATATGGCCAAAGAGGAATTATTCCGCATTCCGATTCTCTCACCCATTATCCGAAAATTGGGTGCGTTTCCGGTGGCGCGCGGAAAAGGCGATCAGGGTGCGATCGAAAATGCGGTAAAGGTCGTCGAAAACGGCGGTGTGCTGGGCATTTATCCGGAGGGCACACGGTATACCGACGGAAAGCTCCACCGTGCAAAATCGGGCGCGGTACTCATTGCGTCGAAAACAGGCGGCGATATTCTGCCGGCCTGCATTCTATATGGCAAACGTCACTTTTTAAGACGCCATGTGACGATTCGATTTGGTGAAATGATTCCAAACGAGGAGCTTGCCGTCAAAGAACAGACGAAGACGGAACTTCGTGCCGCGAATAAACGGATGATGAGCGCGATTGCTGCGCTGATGGGTGTGGAAGCGCCATGAAACAATACACCCTTGCAAAGACAGCCGGCTTTTGTTTTGGCGTCAACCGTGCGGTGAATCTTGTCTACGATCTGATTGATTCGGGCAAAAAGACGGCGACGCTCGGCCCGATTATCCACAATCCGCAAATGGTGGAGGAGCTTGCCCAAAAAGGCGTACGGATTATCTCGTCGCCGCTTGAGGCACAAAATGATGAGTGCGTGGTGATCCGCTCCCACGGTGTCAGCCAAACGGTCTATGATGCGCTTCGTGCGCATGCGATTTCCTATGTGGATGCAACGTGTCCGTTTGTTGCAAAAATCCATCGGATTGTGGAAGAAGAGTCAAAGAAAGGCGCCACCATCTTGATCGCAGGTGACCCCGATCATCCCGAGGTGCAGGGCATCAAAGGACATGCGGCTGGTCCGGTTTTTGTGGCAAGAGATGCCAAAGAATTAAAAGATTTGTTGGATGAACTCGAAAATGACCAAAACACCCCGTTTGTTTTGGTCGCACAAACGACATATCACACAACTTTTTGGCGTGAGTGCCTTGAAATTGCGAGAAAACACTATACAAACGTCAAAATTTTTGATACAATATGTAGTGCGACCAGTGAACGTCAAAGCGAGGCGGCAAAGCTTGCCGCTGAAAATGATTTGATGATTGTCATCGGCGGGAAACACAGTTCAAACACGCAGAAACTCCGCGCACTCTGTGCGGCATATTGTGAGACCGTGTTGATTGAAACAAGTGCCGAGATCAAAGACATCGATTTTTCCGCTTATGATAAAATTGGTATTACTGCCGGAGCATCAACGCCGGCTCATATAATCAAGGAGGTTCTTAAAACGATGAGCGAGATTTTAAGAAATGAAGAAAACGAAGATTTTGCGACTTTGCTGGAGCAGTCGCTGGAAAGCGAAAAAGTCTACAACGGCAAGCGCGTGACGGGCGTTGTGACATCCGTTGCCCCGAATGAGATCCATGTGGATATCGGCGCAAAACAGGCAGGCATCATCCCGGCAGAAGAAATGACCGATGATCCGAACGTCAAAATCGAAGACATTGTCAAAAAAGGCGACGAGCTCGAGCTCTGTGTCGTGAAAGTCAACGATCAGGAAGGCATTGTTACCTTGAGCAAAAAACGTTGCGATGCAATGCGCGGCTTTGAGAAAATCAAAGAAGCATATGAAGCACAGACTGTTTTGGATGCAGTCATCACAGACGTTGTCCGCGGCGGCGTTTTGGCTTACACCTGCGGCACCAAAATCTTCATTCCGGCACCGCACTGCTCGAACACCCGTGTCGAGGATTTGAGCACCCTGCTGAAAAAAGAAGTTCGCCTGGTTATCATTGAAGTCAATGAGAACCGCGGCCGTGCAAAAGGCTCTGTCAGAGCAGTTTTGAACGCTGAGAGAAAAGCAAAACAGGAGAAATTCTGGGAAGAAGTCGAAATCGGCAAAACTTACACCGGCGAAGTCAAATCGCTGACTGCATACGGTGCGTTTGTTGATTTGGGCGGCATCGACGGCATGATTCACATCACCGAACTTGCTTGGAAAAAACTCAAACATCCGTCTGAGGTTGTAAACGTCGGCGATATGGTTGAAGTTTACATCAAAGACTTTGATAAAGAGAAAAAACGCATTTCGCTGGGCTACAGAAAAGAGTGCGACAACCCGTGGACTATCTTCACCACCAAATATGCGGTTGGCGATGTGATTCCGGTTAAAATCGTTTCGTTCACAAGCTACGGCGCATTTGCTGAAATCATCCCGGGCGTTGACGGCTTGATCCACATTTCTCAGATCGCAAACAAACGCGTTGAGAAAATTGCGGACGTGCTGACCATCGGCCAGGAAGTTCAGGCAAAAATCATCGAGATCGACACCGAGAAAAAACGTGTCAGCCTTTCGATGAGAGCACTTCTTTCCGCTGAAGAGCAGAAAAAAGAGCACGTTTCTGAAGAAGCTGCTGAAGAAACAGTTGAAGAATAATTAAAATGAAGAAAGCGCGTCCAAAATGGACGCGCTTTTTTTATGTCCTGTTTTTGATCTTTCAGAAGGACACGTGTGGTTTTTGTTGTATACACATTCGTTTGAAAAGCAAAAGAAAATAAACCACCCCTTAACCAGCTGCAAAGTATCCAAGTAGTTTTTGGATTTCTCGCATTCTTTAAGGGGTGGTTTTATTTTTACCTGTTAGGGCGTATCAAAGCACTGTAGTGTTTGCATACAGAGTAAACAGATCCTCTTTTTATTTTACCTGTGCTTTGCGGCGCAGGAGATAGATTGCGCCGGCAGTCAAAATGAGTGCCAATGGAATTGCATATGGAATGGAATCGCCGGTATCGGGGATATCAGGTTCTTCCGGTGTCTCCGGATCAGGCTGCTGTTCAACTAAGCCGTTCAAAGCAGCTTCCAGCTGATCATATGCATCCCACAGTGCATCAGCGGCTGTTGCGTTTGCAAGTACGTCTTCTGCATTGGAGAGTGCTTGATCCAGAACATCCAGCGTTTCTTTGGTATATTTGTCGTGGTCAATTTCTTTTGCAGTTTCAATCAATGCTTTCAGCGCATCCCGTGCTTCTGTGATTGAAGGATCTTCCGGAATGGTTCCGCCGTCGCCTACGGTGAGAAGCAATTCTTCGTAATGATCTGGATCGTGTTTTCCTGAAGCGAAATCACGGACCTGAACGCGATACGTTGCATTCTCGTTTGTTTCTACTTCGTTTAAGAAGAACTGGCCTTCATTTGGTGTGCTCAGTTTTTCAAACGTAGAATATACCGCCTGAGAAGTCGGGCATTGTGCGTCGATATCGTAGTTTGGATCGATAAAGTCTGCGCCTTTCAATGCTTCCGGTTTTGTTCCATGGACTGTCTGGTACTGTCCAAGCAGGGAAGCAGGATTAAATGTGCCTTCTGTTTTTTCCAAGGACAGTTCATCCGGGAGAGCTGCTTCATACAAGACAGGCCGCTGATTTTCATAAGAAACGCCCGGCGTGTAGGTGACATCACGGTATCCGTACATTTCGAATTCAACAATTTTTGCTGCATTTGTTCCTTCCGGAATTTTTTCCTCTACAATAAACCGATACCAAGTTGCTTTGACTGGATTTTCGAGTGTAACTTTGATGGATTCGCCGGTATGGTCGGTGATAACGCTGACGTCTGTCCAAGTTTCACCGTCATCGGAAGATTGTAATTTAAACGATTTAAAACCAAGCGACGGATCATCGCCGGAAACAAGAATATTATACGAGAGAATTTCCTGCGGCTGTTCAAACTGCAAATCGAATGATGCGGGAAGTGTGTGGAACCATGCACAACAAATTGGACGTGATATATCACCATCGAATAAGTACCAGTCACTTCCCAGGCCAACTTTGTTCTGTGCGGTTTGACCCAATGCTACGTTTGAGGGTTCTGTTGACGGTACACTAAATTCTGCCTGTCCTTCTGCACGAGCCGCAACGGCATTGACCAGGTTACGCTCGGTCGTTCCTTCGGACAGATCAAACTGTGCGTTGGAGATATCTAAATATAACAGATCTTTCAGTGCGTCGATGTCGTCACAAACGATTTGTTCGGTTGTGGTATTTGCCAGCGAAACGGCACGAAGCGATGTACATCCTGTGAGTGTGATCTTACGCAGTTTGACATTCAAAGAGAATGTGTCTTCCGGAATGGAAACAAGCGATGTGCAATTTGACAAGTTGATCGATTCCAGATTTTTCAGATAACGAATGCCGGTCAGACTCTTAACTTCGGAATTTGACAAATCAAGTGAGGTGATTTCATCCACTTTGTCCGGTGTACCGGCAGCCTTTTCGACTGCGGCACGCAAAACAGGATCGGGGAAGGATTCCTCATCAATGGCCGTGCATGTCATGCCGTCTTTGTGGAACGGAAGTTTTACGGTTTTTGACTTGTTTCCTGCATAATCTTCAAGCACAATGTCAACGACGCCGCTAGGATCTGTCATATATACATTTCTCAGATCGTCGTATCCACGAATGCCTTGCGTGTTTCCGGTTCTGAATTTTAACGGCTCCCCTTTATAGTAGACGTTGATATACTGCCAATCATCGACGCCCGGTGCAGGGAACGTAAGCAGATTATTCTTTAAGACCAGTTCCTGGTCATACGGTGCGCAGTAGTAGTCCGGCAATTTTCCATCCGTGTCAATAAAACTCAGCGGATTTCCCGCTTTGTCGAGCAGGGAAACGCGCAGAATATAGCGGCTTCCGTCTGCGATTGGCACGTTGGTGATTGCAGAAGTTTCTCCTTTAGACACCGTCTGTGTGAAGGTGTAGTTCGGGTTTTCCGGGAAAGTTACTTCGATTTCTGCATGATCGTAAGAAGCGTCTGTCTCAAAGGATACGTCAAAATAGCCTGCGTGTTCTGTAACTGTGACGTTTTTGGGTGCATCGGCACCGTTTACAGCAACAGATGCCGGTTCACTTTCTGTGCCGTCTTTTGCAACGGCAGTGACTTCGATGGAAACTGTGCCGGTGGTATCATAGAGGTCTTTGATGTAGTAAACATCATCATAAGTACCGCCCAGATATACTTTGTTGACGTTTTCGTAGACTGCATAGACATTGTATTTCTGTACGTCGTCATAATCCGCAAGATCCCATGAAATATATGCTTCGTTGGTTGCAAAGAAATTATCTACTGTTAAGCCGCTTGGCGCCTGCGGTTTGCTTACAGAACCATCTGTGATGCGAATTTCGCCGATGTTCATCTGATAATCGCTGATTGCATTTTGAGTTGTATCAAACGAAATTCCAAATCCTGCAAGTGTTCTGCCTGCATAGGCGGAAAGATCAAGAGATGTTTTCACCCATCCATCTGTTTTTTGGTTTGCATTTGCAACGGTAACATACTCAACCGTTTGCGGTGTATCTTCAAAGATCAAACCAATGCGCATTTCACTTGTGTCTGTGTTGGATGGTTTGTTATAGACCAGTGACAATTCAGAATTTTCGTTGATCGAGAGCTTTGTTTTGTAAAGGCGAATGAAATTCTGTGCATCCAGTGTGCCTTTTACAACGAGAGAACTGCCGCCATTGTAGCCGCCAACCTGTGTCAGCTCGAATGCGGGGTTATATTTTTCACCGTAGTCAAAATCTACCGAGAGGCGGCTGCCTTCAGTTTCAATCCACCACTGCCAGGTCGGCAGAATGTCTTGAATGTTGATGTTTGACCATTCGTGATCGTTAGAAACTTTACCATCCACAAAATACTGCATGCCGTGACCGGTGTTGAAATTGGTATAGAAATTGCTTCCGTTGATTACGGAGCGTTCCGAAATAAATGCTGCAAGACCCGGCCAAGCCTGTTGATCACTGCCTTCGTTTGGCTGACCGCGATTCGGGTTATTGGCAGTCTGATACGGGTCAGTTGTCGCATTTAAAATTTGCTCGCACAATTCAGTCGGGAAGTAGTCGTCCGGCTGCTGCGTTTTGAATGGCTCATAGTACGGTTGGTCGAGTGCACCGCTCCACCAAGTACGCTCGCGGGCAAACACGTATTTTTGATAGTCGGGATCGTCGCGCTTGTTGTATTGATAGGAGTTTTTGCCTACGTGTCCGAAAACCTGCTCGTCCAAATGGTTTTTCACTGTGTCAGTGCCCAAATGTGCAATACCGGTGCGCGGTACCAGATTTTCGTCCAACAGGTTATACAGTGTGCCGCGTGTGCCGCTGAAACCGGTTTGACCGGCTTCTAACGTCTGAAATACCACTTCTTTCGGATCGAGTCCGATGGCTTCCATCGAAGAAACGCTGTCGTCAACCTGCTCTTTGGTCGGATCAGGATTCATATACAGCGAGCTTGCAGCACGGTTGCCGTCTTCGTCTTTGAGCCAATAGCTGAATGCGCCGGCATTCTTTTCGCCATAGTTCATCGAGCCCCATTTTGATTCATTGTCAGGACCATATAAACAGGAGGCGTATGCTTGTACATAGATTCCCTGGGAAGTCATTGCCTTGCAAAATTCCTGATACAGCGGCATTTCCTGCGGTGTTAAGTCTTCTTCCGCATTGATAAAATAGCCGTCAAATCCATAGTATTTTGCAATCTCGACCAACTTGTCAGCGATCGGGAAACGACCGGATTCGTCTTTGTAAACGAAATCCTGTGTATGCTGTGTACGCGGGAAGAAAATGCAGCCAAGTGATTTTACACCGTTTTTATGTGCTGCATTGGTGTATGCCGGATTCGGAAGGTTCACGACGCCAAATTCAAATTTGCCATTTCCGTCCGGATTTCCTGCCGTATATAAATCATGCGGCTGGGGATTGGTTGCCATTCCGTGCCATGAGGCGTGGTAATCGAGATATTGCCAGAAATTAAATAGATACTGTGCAAACTGATCGTTATACTGGTAAGAATTAAAAAAGCCGATACCATAGTCGCCCGCCAGGGTCAAGCTCTGGACATCCTGGTCTAACAGCGGATTTGCCTGTGTGGCAGAAAATGCTTCATTGCGTTCTTGCAGCGGTACGCGGGACCGCATGAATTCAGCATATTCGTCTGTTTCGGGTGACCAGTTTAGAATGTCTTCCTTGTTGTAACCGTGCAGAACAGGCTGATTTTTTCCCTCATAACCTTGTTCTCCTTCACGGGGTGGAAGCGTATCTCCGCCTGCCAATACTGTTTGGACACTGCCGAGTGATGTCACAGACAGTACAACAGCAAGCAGCGCTGAAACAACCCGCGTTGTTCTGTTTTTTTTCATTTTTCTCTCCTTCTCATTGCATGATGTGTTGTGAAATTGAACATAAAACAAGTCTTGCGCGCACGAAATGTATTTACAAATCCAAGAATAGCACACGCAAATTTATATTGTCTACACATTTGTTGCTCAAAACCACATAAAAATAAAAGAATGAACGGATAATATTTGCTGAAAAATGAAAAATAATGGGGAAACTTGACGAAAAAATAGGCTTAAAAAATAAGGAACGGATTCTTCTTGTGTGATTTGTGATTGTATAGAATTGATCATGTTTCGTCTATACCAATACGCTTGATACCGATATGATAAGCGATACTTGATGAATCCACAATCCCGTCTTCTGCACAGGCAAACGCAGCAGTATTGTCTGAAAAATGCAATCTGATTTTCAGATCCGGCGTCTTTTGTACAGGAAGGCCGTTTCTATGCGGATACGCGTTATGAATCCCAAAACCTTGCATACGCAGCGCCGATAGATACAAGTGCGCTGACAGCCATTGAGAGACTAACCCTTTTAGAAGAACAGACAGCGCGCCTGATACCGGAGAGTTTAACGGATGGATGGCACCGATTGCATTGCTTTTTTGTTTTGCGTGCAGGTTTTAGCTGTGCGCGCTATCGAAAGAAAAAGAAACAAGGAATCTCATTTTCATTGGTGCAATCTTTTTCTTTGAGGAAGTTACCCAGAGAAAAAACCTGCTCTTGTGCCGCTTTGCTTGGTATGGTATGATAAAAGAAAACGATTTCATTCTTTAAAGAGGCAACGGTATGACAATTTATGAGCTTTCGAAAAAACTCGGTTATTCCGCATCGACGATTTCAAAAGTAATCAACGGGTATAAAGGCGTGAGTGAATCGACCAGAAATGCAATTTTGGCAGGAATCAAGGCGTACGATTTTGTGCCGAATATCAACGCACAGTCGCTCATGTCAAAACGCTCGTACATGATCGGCACATTGATCATGGACGGTCCAAACGATATTTTAAGCCCGCATTTGTCGGAGATTCTCAATGCGTTTAAATCCGAGTGCGCAAGCTGCGGCTATGATATTACGTTTTTAAGCAACCGGATGGGGAAAAAGGAAGTTACCTATCGGGAGCATTGTATTGCGCGTAATCTTGACGGACTGCTGCTTGCGGTTGGAATGGAAAATCTGCCGGCAGATAAAACAGCGCAGTTTGAAGAATTGCTGACACTGGATATGCCGAAGGTATCCGTAGAGGGATTTCATGACGGTGTAAGTACGATCATATCGGACAATCCAGCCGGTGCGTTTTCGGCACTTGAATATTTGTATCAGTTGGGACACCGCAGCATCGGGATTGTGACCGTAGCAGGCGAGAATGAAGTCAGTATGCAGCGTCTCGCCGGATATCAGCGCTTTTTAGAGACGTACGGGATAGAAAACAATCCGTCGCTTATTTTTCCTGCCAAAGCATATAGCTATGAAGCAGGATTGGCGATTGCGGACGCGGTGGTTGCGCATCCTGAGCTCACAGCGCTGTTTTGCATTTATGACGAGATTTCACTCGGATTGATTGCAGGGCTCCGCCAAAGAGGCATTGAAGTGCCGAAGGATTTAAGTCTTGTAAGTTTTGATGATATCGCCGTGGCAAAGTACAGCAGTCTGACAACAGTTCGCCAAAACCGTGAACGAATTGGAACGCTTGCCGCGAAAAAACTGATTGCACTGATTGAGGATGAAACACAGAAAGTTGAACATACACTGGTGGAAACACAGCTTGTGATACGAAATTCCTGCCGTATATGCTAAAAAAGCATCGCTTTTATGCGATGCTTTTTTAGTAGAAATTTTATCAATCTTCCGTAAAGCGGAACAGCTCATTTGGTGTGCATTCGAGTAACTGACAGAGTGCTTCGATATTGTCATAACGGATGGATTTGGTTTCGTTTTGCACCATCTTATTAAAATTTTGATAGCTCATGCCGAGCTGCTTGTAGAGCCAGTATTTCGTTTTTCCTTTTTTCTCAAGCAAGTGCAGTACATCCAGTGTAATCATAAGATGTCTCTCCATCTCTGATGTTTTAATGAGATCATATCTTACTTTCTCACTTTGCATATAGACTAATACATTATATAATGAAAACATACTATAATTTGAGGAGAAGTGCTATGATTTTGGATGCGACAGGTGTATATTTGGTTCCCAGCCATGATGGAAAAGAATGTCCGGAAAATGGGACATATAAGGATTCCGAGGGATGTGTGATCGAATGCTGCTGCGAGGAATGCAGCTTTTTTCTGTGCTGTTTTGACGATGTGCTGCCGTTGTGTCAAGGTACAGATCGGCAGTGTCCGTGTGCAAAATGATGAAAAAGGATTTCGCCCAAATTGGATAGATTTTGTACGATCTGCGCGATCTTTTGAATCGGCTTGTGCTTTTTTTCACAAGGTGGTATGATAAAGAACGAAAAAAAGTTGGAGGCCGTTTTCTATGAAAATTCTATTACAGATCGGCATTGTATTTTTGATCTGTCTTGTCGGTGAATGGATTTCGGCAGTTTTACCGTTTGCATTTCCCGGCAGTGTCATTGCAATGATTTTGTTATTTTTGCTTCTCTTGTTCAAAGTGCTTAAAGTGGAGCATATCGAGGAAAAAGCATCGTTTGTATTAAATAATATGGCGTTTTTCTTCATTCCGGCAGGTGTCGGTGTGATGGAATATTTTGATATACTGGGTGCGTATCTTGTTCCGTTTTTGGTCATTTGTGTAGTGTCTACGATTTTGACATTTGCAGTGACGGCATGGACGGTTATCGGTGTCATGCGGTTGCAGGAACATATCGCGAAAAGGAAGGGACAGCGTAATGGAAAAGTGGATTGATACATTTACATCGACGCCGTTGTTTGGCATCACACTTTCAATTTTTGTCTATGCCTTTTTTGTGTGGCTGCAAAAGAAACTTCATTCGCCGCTCTTGAATCCGCTCATGTGGACAGTTGCAGCAGTCATTGCGATTTTGCTGTTATTCCACATTCCGCTTGAGAATTATCAAAAAGGCGGTGACATCATTGGCATGTTTTTGGCGCCTGCGACAGCAGTGCTGGCCGTTTCGATTTATAATCAGCTCGCTACGCTGAAAAAGAATCTGATCCCAGTGGTAGTCGGTTGCTTTGCCGGTGCGGTTACATCCATTGGAAGTGTCATTGTAATGTCAAAACTGTTTGGACTGGATAAAGCGATGCAGGATGCGCTGACACCGAAATCGGTTACAACGCCGATCGCAATGGCAGTATCTGAGCAGCTTGGCGGTATTGTACCGATTACAGTGGCAGCGGTGGTTGTGACTGGTATCATCGGATGCGTCGCCGCGCCGCTGATGATTCGCGTATTTTTTGTAAAGGAACCGGTTGCGGCAGGCGTTGCGATTGGCGCGTGCAGCCATGCACTTGGTACCACAAAAGCGATTGAGCTGTCGGAAACGCACGGCGCAATGAGCGGAATTGCGATTGGTTTATCGGGAATTATGACAGTGCTTATTTGTTTGTTCTTATAAGTAACGATACATAATAAAAGAGCAGTGCATAAAAATGCACTGCACTTGTCAAGAGAAAGTAGACAGTAAAAAGAATATTTATCAGAAGCCCCGTTCGGTTTTAAACTGAATGGGGCTTCTGTAACCCAATGCAGCGGCCGGACGGTGGTTATTAAAAAAGTCTACATAAGCATCGAGAAGCGCCGGAACATCATGGGAGTGGGCCAGATCGAAGTCAAGATAGAGTTCTTCCTTTATCCAGCCATTCAAAGCCTCTATAATGGGATTGTCCGTGGGAGTTCCCCCTCGCGACATGGAACGAAGTATGTTATAATCGTGATGGGCCTGGCAAAAAGCCCTTGAAGAGTAGACAGCTCCCTGGTCGGTGTGGAAGACTACCTGGGATGTCTGCTCTTCTCTTTTGTCCATCATGTTTTCAGTTGCTCAAGGCAGTGGTAGTATGGCTTGTTGCTTCCTCTTTGAGATGTAACACTGTGAGTCAGGATCTCGTTGTTGAAGGTATCCAGAAGGATGGTCCACTCCCAGTAAGCCGTTCCAACTTTGAGTGTGGTCATGTCGGAGACCACGAGCTGAAGGGGTGCGGCGGCATTCTTTCCGCTGCCAGTAACGTATTCCTTCTTTGCACCAACTCCTTCCACCCAATATCCTTTTTTTAACCGGGCGATCTCTACTTCCTGTTTAGCGATGATGAGCCTCAGACGATC
>CALXAM010000018.1 GCA_944386285.1 uncultured Clostridia bacterium
ATTGTCTCTACTACCGTTCGCTTGAATTCCGGCGTATATCGTTTGTTTGATATTCCTTTTGGCATAATAAATCACCCCATCTGTTAGATAGTATATCATACTGTCTAACAAATGGGGTGCTGTTCAATTCAATCGGTGCGGTATTCTTTTATGAAGATTAAGCGATCGTAGCATCAGAAGAATCTTTCTTATTGCGGCGTATTTTTCGCAGTGCGAAAACGAAGAAGCAAAGGCCGACTGCGATCGGCAGATAAAATGTGAGCAGACGCCATAAGAGCAAAACCAGATTGATGATCGATGTATCCTTAAAAAACGGCGAAAAGAACGTATAAAAACTATACTCAGCGCCGCCGGACGCACCGGGAAGCGGTACAAAGGAAGAAATCATCGTCACAAATGCCAGTGCACCGATCACAAGTGTCGGTGATAATGTGTCAATTTTAAATGTCAAACACAAAAAATAAGGAATCGAAAATTGAACGGTCAGCTGACATGTTGTCAATAAGAAAGTCGTGATCATCATGCGCCAATGTCTGCGAAGCATCAGAAAGCCTTCATGAAATTCTGTGAGTTCCTTTGCAACACGGTGAGAAACTTCATCAGGATGTTTTAAGAGTTTTAGCTTTGTGAGCAGACGAATCACACCAAACGCGATTTTTTGTGTGAGATTTTTAAAAAAGCAAATCGCAAACAGGAAAAACATGACGCCTGTATTGATTAAAAATCCGATAAATACAAGGTAACCGAATCCACTGATTTGAGAGGAAAAATATCCCCATTTTGCGACTAAAACGACAATGGAATAAATGGTTAAAACAATTTGATACACAATAAATTTAATCAGCAGACAACTGCCGGAAATTCCAAGCGGGATTCCTGTTTTCGTCATATGATATGCCTGAACAGGCTGACCGCCGCTGGAAAACGGCGTAATGCAGTTAAACAGCTGACCGATCATTGAAGTGATTACACTGGACCGAAAACGCTGTTTTTTATGGAAGCATCGTACAATCAAATGAAAGACACTGCTTTCTAAAAGCCAAAACAAAATCATCAAAAGCAGCGCAACGAACAGCCATCCGAAATTTGCGATTTTAAGCATTCGTATAATGGTGTCCCATCCTGTTGACCAAATGACGTATCCAACCAGTGCGATCAAGAAGATTCCAAGAAAAATCAGATTTCTCTTTTTAAGTTCCATAATACTCCTTTTGTTTCGTTGTTTTATTTTTGCACACTGCTTATAAAACAGGTGTCAACGAAAGTATCAATATATTATAATACGATATCACAGTAGTAAAGTCAAGGAAAAGGGAGAAAATGAAAGGGATTTTTGGAAGATGCAATCAAAGAATTCCTGTGGCTTTGATTGCGCTGTTATATGCTTCAAACAGGCGGTCAAATGTATAATACCGGCAGTTTGCAGGACTTGTGGACGGCAGTTCGATCGCTTCACGTTTTGTCTGCGGCAGACAGTATTTTTTGTATAATGCAGCCGCTTTTTTTCCTGTTGTAAAGATCGCGCGGATGTTTGCATGCGTAAGAATCATCGATAAATCATTTGGAACAGGATCTTTGATGCTTTGGTCATCCGCACCGCGGATGGTACAGGAAGCCAACACATCCCATAGCGCGATGCCATGCGAAAGTGCAAATGCACGGCGCTCTTCTGTTGTCTGCGGGATTTCTTCACCGAATACGGCGGCTAATACCGGCCAAAAGCGATTTTGCGGATGTGCATAGTAAAATCCTTTTTCGCGTGATTTCGGCGACGGAATGGTCCCTAAAAACAGTACACGGGATTGTTCATTGAAAACAGGGGGAAGTTCGTGTAAAACAACGGTGGATTCCATCATATTGCTCCTTTGAAATTATGATGCCATGTTTTTCGGCCGCTTTGCCAGGGGCGAGAAAAATGGCAATGAAAAATGAAGTATAAAACTTTCTATAGTTATTATACCGTGATTGTACGTGCGTGTGCAAGCGCCGCAGTGTTGATTTTTGATGGTGAGAGGACTATACTTGATATATTGGAAGAACGGGAGGCAGAGAGCGATGGAAGAACAAATCAGAAGAGAAGCAGCTGCTGCGGTACAGGAGCTGATTGACACCGCGCGACTAAAAAGCGGACAAATTCTGGTGGTAGGATGTTCGTCGAGTGAAATTATCGGCGAGCGAATTGGTTCGCATTCGAGTGTCGATGCGGCAGGCGCAGTTGTAGCTGCAATTTTGCCGATTGTAAAGGAACGTGGGATCTATCTGGCAGCACAGTGCTGTGAACACTTGAATCGTGCGTTGATCGTGGAACAAGCGTGTGCAGACGCGTATGGCCTCGAGTGTGTAAATGTTGTGCCACAACCCAAGGCAGGCGGATCATTTGCAACAGCAGTTTATGCGGCATTCACGTCTCCGGTTGCGGTGGAGTCGATTCGTGCCCATGCAGGCATCGACATCGGTGATACGCTGATTGGTATGCATTTACGTGCAGTGGCAGTGCCTGTGCGGCTGTCTATAAAGCAAATCGGCGAAGCGCACGTCACAGCGGCACGCACAAGACTCAAATGTATCGGCGGCATTCGTGCACACTATGACGAAACTCTGATGTAAGGAAAACAGCCATCCTCAAACGGATGGCTGTTTTTTATTATTTCCGCAGAAACGGCGGAGAAATTTCAGCCGAAAGCAGCGGCGCATATACGTCCGGGCGGCGGAATGTGTTGCCCATCATTTCACTTTCGCGGTAGGCACGCAGCGCGTTTAGATCATAATCAGCATATAATATGCCTTCTTCCATTTCGCTTGCCAGACATAAGGTGGGGTCAACCGCATTGGTATCATTTTCCCACTGAATAGGACTGTATGCGCACGAACAGCCGGCACCCACACCCGGTGGATTCGCCATGATGACACCCACCATGTTTTCATACGCACGGACACACAGTGTACGCAGCCGTGGTGCCATGATGGTGCAGTCATTGGGAACGACGATCAGCTCTGCGCCTTTTAACATCAGAATACGTGCGCTTTCAGGATATTCGCGGTCATAACAGATCATCGCGCCGATTTTTACGCCGTCAACTTCGCCGACAAAAAATTCGTTTCCTGCTTCAATCATTTTTTCAAAGGAGAACGCACAGGTGTGCACTTTGTGATAGACAAACTGGATTTCTCCGTTTTTATCAATGAGCATCGCTGTGTTATGGGGACGTTCTGTTCCTTTTGTCAGTGCAGTGATCAGTACGCCGATTCGATGCGTTTTTGCGGCATCACGGATCGTTTGGAATACGTCATCTGTGAGTGAAAGCGCCTGTGCTTTCCATGTTTGATAGGCGGAGGATGTCCGCAAAACGGAAAAGGGAAGTGCTTCATCTACTTCGGGAAACGCATAGCCGGTTAAAAAGCATTCGGGAAACAGAACAAGATCAGCACGATTTGACGCTGCTTCCTCGATCATTTGCAGTGCAGTTTGAGTATTTTGTTTGACTGCAAACGGGGTGCTTTTTTGCTGCACAATCCCGATGCGAAACGATTTTTTCAATACACTCGCCTCCTTTTTCTCTTATTATAGCGAAAAAGAAAAAGGCATGCAATCCCTCAAAGGATTGCATGGCTTTTCATGAAATTCTGTTCATTAGCAGAACGGGTTCTCGTTCGGATACGGCAGAGATTTCGGACGGTTATATGCGATGTCGGCAATGCCCAAGAAGTTAAACAGCGAGAACAGTGCTTTGCCGCAGTGCGAGAAAGCAACTGCGCCGTGATGCGGATACTGTTTTTCTACGAGCACATAGCGGTAGAAACGATCCATCTCCGGAATTGCAAACACGCCGATGCTGCCGAAGCTGCGGGATGCGACATCGAGTGTCTGACCCTGTGCGATATATGCTTTCAGTTCGCCCGAAGCGGTGCCCTGCAGACGGAAGAACGTGATGTCGCTTGCAGCGATGTCGCCTTCCATGGTGCCGCGGGTGATGTCCGGCTCTGCTTTTTCCGGCTCCAGCTGACGTTTCATGATGAGCTGATAGCCCATGTGCGGGTTCTTTAACCGGCATGCCGGTGTATTGCCGCAGTGGAAGCCCATGAAGGTTTCATCCAAGCGGAAGTCGTAGTGGCCTTTGATGTCTTCATCATAGATGGAAGCCGGTACGCTGTTGTTGATATCAAGCAGTGTAACCGATTCGCCGGTGACACAGATACCGATGTATTCGCTGAGTGCGCCGAAGATGTCGACCTCACAGCTGACCGGAATACCTTTTGCAGTCAGGCGGCTGTTGACATAGCACGGAACGAAGCCGAATTCGGTTTGGAATGCCGGCCAGCATTTGTTTGCAAATGCGACATAGTCACGGGTGCCTTTGTGCTCTTCTGCCCAGTCGAGGAGTGTGAGCTCATACTGTGCCAAACGCGGCAGAACGCCTTTATACGGATTGTTTTCGCCGAGCTCAGCTGCCATTTCAGCCATCAGCGCCGGAATACGTTCGTCGTTTGCGTGTGCGCGGTAGGAAACGAGCAGGTCAAGCTCGGAGTTTTCCTCTACCTCAACGCCCAAGTCAAACAGCGGTTTGATCGGTGCGTTGCAAGCGAAAAAGTCGCTCGGACGCGGACCGAAGGTGATGATTTTGAGTGAACGCAGGCCGAGCAGTGCAGTTGCAACCGGAACAAACTCTGCGATCATTTTTGCGATATCGGAAGCGGTTCCAACCGGATATGGCGGAATGAATGCTTTGATGTTGCGAAGTCCTAAGTTGTATGAGCAGTTGAGCATACCGCAGTATGCGTCACCGCGGCCGTTAATCAGGTCGCCGTCGCCCTCAGCGGCAGCCACATACATCACAGGGCCGTCGAAATACTGTGCAAGCATTGTTTCCGGTGTTTCCGGACCGAAGTTGCCAAGATAGACGCACAGTGCATTCACACCGTTTGCTTTCACGTCTTCGATTGCTTTTTTGACCTCTGCTTCGGTTTCGACAGTGACCGGGCAGTCGTACAGTTCGCCGTCATAAGCATTTACGATTGCATGGCGGCGGCGCTCAGAGAGCGAGATCGGGAAACATCCGCGGCTTACCGAGATGATTCCCATTTTGACAGCAGGAATGTTGTTCATTGTAAAAACTCCTTTATGTATTAGATTTTAAATTAAGCGGTCGATATTGATGTTGTCGCCGGTGAGTCCCACATAGGCGCCGTTTTCCACTTCCGGTGCATCTTCGTGAGCAATCAGCCATTTATTTTTTGCAAACAGCAGGCGGTCTTCGCCTTCGTCACTGCCGTTTTCCGGTTTTGTTTCGTTTGTGCCTTTCGGCAGAATCACAGCAACACGGAAGCCGGCGCCCTTATATGCACTGCACGGTGCATAGTGGAGTGTTGTCGCATACAGTTCGACAAGTGTGCCTGCCGGAACACAGAATGCATGAACATTCGAGGTGGACAGCTTGCCGTCTTTGATTTCGTCCTGTTTTGCGAGCAGCAGTACGATATCGTCAGCAGCAGCATTTAATTCGCTGTCACGGTGATATTCCAAGCAGTTAAGCATGGTGTTCGTACCGTTGCAGTAGCCGATCTGAATCGGCATACCGCCGTAAAAACGGTTTTGCAAGGCATCGAACAGCGGCAGTGCTTCGAGCGTCTTGTCGGACGGCACGTAGATCACGCCGTCTGACGGGCAGTCGGTTGTTTCTTTTAAGGAAGCGAACAGTGCGGCGGTGTCATAGCCTTTGATGACGCGGCCATACGCATGAAACGCTTCGTCAAATACAGAATAAAGTTTCATGTTGGATCATCCTTTCTTCTTACAGGGAAGCAAGCGCTTTGTAAGAATCTTTGAGCGCGGGATAAAGACTGCGGTAGACCGCGTAGAAATGCTCATATGCTTCGTGTGCACAAAGATCCGGAAGCTGCGGCTCGTTTGTGCGAATCACTTTGCGGCAAGCTTCCTCGACCGATGGATACAGTCCGCAGCCGACGCCTGCGAGAATCGCAACACCGAGCGCCGGACCCTCTTTGGAAGCAACCGTTTTAACCGGGCAGCCATAGAGATCTGCAAGCATCTGACGCCACAGCGGACTGGTTCCACCGCCGCCGCAGGCGAGCATTTCATTTGACACAACGCCCATTTCTTTTAACACTTCCATGCAATCACGCAGGGAATAGGAAACGCCTTCCATGACGGCGCGGATCATATCGCGTTTTGTATGGATTGCAGACAGACCAAAGAATACGCCGCGGCAGTTTGCATCAAGGTGCGGTGTGCGTTCGCCCATCAGATACGGCAAAAACAGAAGCTTGTTTGCACCGATCGGCACATTTGCCGCTTCCTTATCCATCAGATAGTACGGGTCAACACCCATCTGTTTTGCAGTTTCCATTTCTGCGGTGCAGAAGTTGTTCCGAAACCACGAGAGCGACAATCCGGCACCCTGTGTAACGCCCATCACATGCCAGCAGCCCGGAACAGCACAGCAAAAGGTATGTACGCGGCCTTTCGGGTCAATCACCATGTTGGAGGTATGTGCAAACACAACGCCCGATGTGCCGATTGTGGTGAATGCTTTGCCGTCTTCGACAACGCCGGTACCTACTGCTGCGGCGGCGTTGTCGCCTGCACCGCCGACAACCGGTGTGCCGGCACAAAGTCCGGTGAGCGATGCGATTTCTTCGGTCACGTAACCGGTCACTTCCGGTGACTCATAGACTTTTGGCAGCCACGACGGATCAATCGACAGTTTTTCGAGTACTTCTTCGCTCCAGCAGCGGTTTTTGACATCAAGCAAGTTCATGCCCGATGCGTCGGAAACCTCTGTTGCAAATACGCCGGTCAATTTGTAGCGGATGTAGTCTTTCGGCAGCAAAATGTGCGCGCACTGTGCATAAAGCTCCGGTTCATGCTTTCTGACCCAGAGGATTTTTCCGGCAGTAAAGCCGGGCAGTGCCGGGTTTGCAGTCAGTTCGATCAAACGCTCTGCACCGATGGTTTCGGTGATCTCGGCGCATTCTTCTGTGGTACGTCCATCACACCACAGAATGCTTTTGCGCAAAACAGCGCCTGAAGCATCAAGCATGACGAGTCCGTGCATCTGACCGGAAAGACCGATGCCTTTGATCGATTCCGGCGAAACACCGCTTGTTTCGATAACGGTGCGAATGGTTTGTACGCTTGCGCGGTACCAATCGTCCGGGTCTTGCTCCGCCCAGCCATTTTGCGGCTGATAGAGCGGGTATTCCACGGTGGAGGAGGCAAGCGGCGTACCGTTTTCATCAAATAAAACGGTTTTGGTACCGGAGGTACCGATGTCAATGCCAAGCAGACAATTCATATTGGCAGCACTCCTTTGTATTTAAAATCCTTATCGTGATGTTTTCATACGATTCGTGCAAAACATCTTTGTTCCAATAGTAAACGGGAAAACTCACTTTGTCAATAAAAATTTGTGCTCGAACACGAATATACGAACCTCTTTTAAAAAGAGGAACGCTTATACTGTTACAGTCAGGTTTCTTCCAATACTTTTTGAATCCACCGTAATGCTGCACCAGTACAGTTTGTGAGTGAGTGTAACTTGCTCAGTGAAAGGAAAGAAGGATCTGCTTGCGGCAGAATCCGCTCGTTGACTTTTTCTTTTAATTGTTCTAAATACGGTTCTAATACCGAGACGATTTGTCCTCCGATGATTACGTCGCAGTCTAAAATAGTGTGAACTGAAGCAATACCGATTGCTAAATCGGAAAGATACGTATCAAGACGTGAAACACACGCTTCATCTCCGTTTTCCACACGTCCGAAAAATTCTTCTATTGTAATCGAAAAATCGGAAGAAATGCGGTCCGTTGAGCAATAAGCTTCTAAGCATCCGTGATGTCCACAGGCACAGGCCATACCGTCTTCGGGATGAATACATAAATGGCCAAATTCTGCGCTGCGCCGATGTGTGCCTTCATAAGGTTCACCGTCAATAAAGCATGCGCCGCCAATTCCTTTTCCAATTGAAAAATATGCCATTGTTTTTTTGTCATCGCGACCAAATTGTTCTGCAAAGCCGCCGGCACTTGCGTCATTATCAAAGAGGCAAGGATAGGGAATAGCGTCAGTAAAACGAGAAAGTGGGAACTGGGAGATGCCAAGAGAAGGAGCCATTTCAAGCGTTTTAGAATCAAGGCTGATGATGCCGGGAAGGGAAATACCTACACCAATAATACGGCTGCGTTCCACACCGTTTTGTGTTAGAAATGTCTCAAGACTGGTAGAAAGCGTTTCAAAATAAGAATCCGTATCAGTAAACCGACGAATCACGCGAGAAGAACCGATACGCTGTCCGAGCAGATCGAGTGCAATAAACCGGATTGCACTGGAACTGATTTCAATTCCGATTGCAGTGAACGCTTTATAAGCAAGCGCAATAATTGTCGGACGGCGTCCACCCGTAGAACTAAACGTGCCGGCAAATTCAATCAGACCTTGCGCATGCAGTTCTTTTAAGTTTTGGTTTACGGTAGGAAGACTTAAAGAAAGTGTTGTTGCAATTTCTTGACGAGAGATTTCACGCTCCGAATAGATCAATCTGAAAATTCTGTTTTTGTTTTTACGACGCAAATGGTACATTGCGGTTTGATTTTCTTCTTGTTGCATTTTGTTCACCACTTTTATAAAAGCTAAAATATCGTTTTTTATTGTATCATATTTTTTGTCTTTTGCAAACAGTATTTGATCAAGAATCAAAAAAGATACACACCTTGCACAGAAAATAGTTTTTTCGTATAAGAGCACGGAAAAGATCCGAGCGTCCGATACAGAATCGCTTGACGTGACAGTGTTATTTCTGATATCATTAAAAATAATATTGTTTTGATTTTTGCTTCATTTATTAAGGAGGAGCTTTCTCATCATGCCGATTAAAATATCTGACAGCCTACCAGCGCGTGCAGTGCTTGAACAGGAACATATTTTTGTCATGACAGAATATCGTGCGCTTCATCAAGATATCCGTCCATTGAAAATTTGCATTTTAAACTTGATGCCGACAAAGATTGTGACAGAAACTCAGCTTTTGCGTTGCCTTGCAAATACACCGCTTCAAATTGAGGTGGATCTTCTGCAAACGAAAAGTCACGTTTCCACGCATACGCCAGAAGATCATTTGCTCTCATTCTATCAGACGTTTGATGAGGTAAAAGATCGTTTTTATGACGGCATGATTATTACCGGCGCTCCTGTTGAGCATTTAGCATTTGAAGAGGTAGAGTATTGGGAAGAGCTTTGTCGGATTATGGAGTGGACTAAAACAAATGTGCAGTCCGTTTTTCATATTTGTTGGGCAGCGCAGGCAGCGCTTTATTATCATTATGGCATAAAAAAATATCCGCTTCCTAAAAAGCTGTCCGGTATTTTTGAACATCGCATGCTGACGCCAAAGTCAAGACTGTTCCGTGGATTTGATGATCGCTTTTTTGCTCCGCATTCCCGCCATACGGAAGTGCGTGCAGAAGATATTCAAAAAGTGAAGCAATTAAAGATCATGTCGATATCAGAAGAAGCCGGTGTCCACATTGTTTGTGATCAGGACGGCAGACAGTTTTTTGTGACGGGACATTCAGAATATGATGCAGAAACGCTTCGTCTTGAATATGAACGTGATTGTCAAAAAGGATTGCATCCCGATGTACCGCGCCATTATTTTCCACAGGATGACCCTTCAAAAACACCGAAAAATGTATGGCGTTCTCATGCACATTTACTGTACACAAATTGGCTCAATTATTTTGTTTATCAGACAACACCCTATGATATTGACCCATCGCATACGCCTGTTTTTTCAAAACAGGAACACGAAGAATGAAATAAAAATACGGAAGATCATATTGATTGCCTTTTGTGCATTCATGTTAAAAGAAAAAGATGGATTGCAGAGAATCTGCAATCCATCTTTTGTTGTTGCCTTTAGGCTTAACAAAACCCCTGGTTCTACCAGGGGTAAATAAAAAAGCCTTGGCAAATAAATTGGTGGAAACTAGTAGTAAGGCAACATAAATGGATGTAATTTCCTCAGAAGAAAAT